>JAOZNE010000083.1:2644-8244 GCA_029933955.1 Phycisphaerae bacterium | reverse complement strand
CAGCACCAGGCCCGTTGCCAATATCGCCAGCGGCACGTGGGTTACGAAGTGGTCCGGGTTGGAGATGTAGTCTGATATCGGCAAGGCCCCAGCGAGTATGCCCAGCGTGAAAAAGACCACGCCAATGCCGCCGAAGAATGTCAGGGGCTTGACCTCGCGGAAGAGCGTGAAAATTTTCCACAGCACGCGGAACCCGTCGCGGAATGTGTTGAGCTTGCTCTCGCTGCCGACGGGCCTTTGTCGATACGGCACCTGCACCTCGATAATTTTCATTTGGTAGTAGAGCATTTGGATGGTCATATCGGTTTCGACCTCAAACCCGGGCGAGACGGCTGGGATGCGCTGGGCGACCCGCCTGCTGAAGGCGCGATACCCGCTCATGATGTCCGTAAGGTCGGCTTGACCAACCCAGTTCACCAGCGACCGGACAAGCCTATTGCCAAACTTGTGCAGCGGACGAAACGACTCGTCCGTGTGGTCGTCCAGCCTGGCTCCGACGACCATGTCAGCCCGGCCTGCCTGGACGGGCTGAAGCAAGTCGCCCACGCAGTTGGCTGGGTAGGTGTCGTCGCCATCGACCATAACGTAAAAGTCAGCTTGCACCGTGTCCAGCATCCGCTCGACGACGAACCCCTTGCCCTTGCGAGGCTCAGCCAACACCTCTGCCCCAGCCTGGCGGGCAAGCTCAGCTGTGCGGTCGGTCGAGCAATTATCGAAAACGTAAATCGTCGCATCGGGCAGCTCGCGGCGGAAATCTTCGACGACCTTCACGACGGTTTGTTCTTCGTTGTGGCATGGGATAAGCACAGCCACGGCTGGTTTTTCAGTATTTTGCATGACCAGCTATATAACACACCCAGCAGCTCGGAGCAATGGGGAATGGCTGGGGAGTCTGGGGAATGTCGAATTCCAAAGCCCGATTGAGGAATCAATGTCGAATTTCGCAAACCGTCACCTCAGGTCCTCTCGGAACGGGTGAGCTAGTCGGTTAGCGGCGGGTTTCGGAAGGGTTTTGAAGACTTCGTTGACGAACTTCAGGTCAGCTGGCGTGGTTACTTTTATGTTTCGCCCGTCGCCGGGGACTATTTTCACAGCCTGGCCTGTCGCTTCGACAAGTGCTGCGTCGTCGGTGGCATCGGCGTCGGCTTCATAGGCAGCTAAAAGTATATCCCGCTGAAAAACCTGCGGCGTCTGAGCTTCCCACAGCCCAGCGAATTGGTCTCTGGGCAGGGTCTGGGTTATCAGATTGTTTTCGTCGACGCGTTTGACCGTGCCGTGGATCGGCAAGGCCAGCATGGCGGCGCCGGTTTTGGCGGCGGCGTGGAAAACCGCGTCTATCCACGCCTGGGCGATGCAGGGCCTGGCTGCGTCGTGCACGCAAATAAGCTGGGCCTGGTCGGAAACCTCCGCCAGCGCGTTGCGGACGGATTGGCTTCGCGTCTGCCCGCCCGTAACCAGCGAGATACCCATCAGTCCGAGATGACCTGCGAATTGATCCTGGATTTCGGGCCTGTCAGCTTGGGAGCAAACGAAGATACTCTGGCAGACGTCATCGCGCGAGCCAAACGCCGACAGGGTTCGCAGGAACATAGCCTGGCCTGCCACCTTGGCGAAAATTTTGTTGCGACCCTGGCCAAACCTGCTACCCGACCCGGCACCAACTACAATTACCGCAACCTTCGGCATACGATTCTCCTCTTAAAACTACGACAAAAATTTACCACAGAAGAACGCAAAGAAAAAATTTATCAGTTATCCCCAGCACTTATTTGCGTAAATCAAAAGTCGTTGTTTTTCCGCTCGACTTAATCGTTTACCGAATGCGGCAAATAAGTGCTAGGTCAGTAATCAGTAAAAGCAAAAAAAACATTTTCGCGTTCTTTCGTGTGTTTCGTAGTTTGTTGTTTCTCTTTCAAAAAAATCCGTGGCTATCTATGTCTATCCGTGGTTCCTTTCCATGAACCGTTACAAAAAACCTTTTACATGGGCGGCGGGTTTTGATAGACTCCGCGATTCGTTGGTTTTCGATATTAACTTTTTGCATTATCTTACAAACGAGACGAGATGGAAACCCCCGACTGTGGCCCAACGCAAAAATGTCCGCTTGAATGTCCGGGTTGCGACAGCAGCCCAGAGCCCGGAGCTGGTGGACATAGCCATGCCTTGCCAAACGAGCAAAGGCCTGGCGGGTTGGTTGGCTGGAGGTTGGCAGCTGCGGCTGGGACGACGTTCCTGCTGCCGGTTGGCCTGGGCATGGCAGGCGCAGCCTGGGCTGGTGGCGGACACGATAGCCGGTTTGCCGGTGCGGTCGCCGGAGTGGTCGCCGGGGTGATATTGGCCATTGCGATTACCCGCATATTTTTCCGAACATCTGACTAATCAAGGAGCTGTAATGACGACGGTTGCGACTGATTTGCCGAAGAAGGGCAAGGGTACTTTTGCCAAGGGCGTTCATCCGCCGGAGCGTAAAGGCCTGGCTGCCGACGCTATTATAGAGGTTCTGCCCACGCCCGCTCAGGTCAAGATAGCCCTGCTCCAGCATGTCGGCGCCCCCTGCGAAGCTACCGTCAAGCCTCGGCAGGAAGTCGCCCTCGGCGAGGTCGTAGGCCAAAGCGAAGCCTTCATTTCCGCGCCGGTTCACGCGTCGTTGGCGGGCAAGACAGCCCTGCCCTGTGCGGTTACTCTGCCAAACGGTCGGCGCGTGCAGGCCTTGCCGATAAAGGCTGATGGCGATCAGCTGGCGGGCGACGAACTATACAAGGACATCCTCGGCGGCGATTGGCCCACCAGTGGCCTGGAGCAGTACGACCCCGAGCGGATAGTCCAGACCGTCCAGGCTGCGGGTATCGTAGGCCAGGGCGGAGCGGCTTTTCCGACATACGTCAAGCTCACCAAGAACGACAAAAAACCCATCGACACCATTCTCGTCAACGGGTGCGAATGCGAGCCTTACCTCACAGCTGACTATAGGCTGATGGTCGAAGCGCCCGGGCCGGTTATCGCGGGGGCCTTGTTAGCCGCTCGGGCGTGCGGGGCCAGGAACGTCGTCATCGCGGTGGAGGACAACAAGCCCCTGGCTATCGACACCCTGCAACGGGCGACCAAGGGCACAGACGTCCAGGTCGCTCAGCTACAGACGAAGTATCCCCAAGGCGGCGAGAAGCAGACCATAACCGCGTCACTTGGCAGAACCGTGCCCGCGGGGGCCTTGCCTTTGGACGTCGGCGTAGTCGTGATAAACGTCGGCACAGCCTGTGCTATCGCCAGGGCGGTGCTGCGGGGCAAGGCGTTGACCCACCGGGTGGTTACCGTCTCAGGCGACGGGGTCGTTCGGCCTAGGAATTTGCTGGTACCCATCGGCGTGAGTTATCGCGAGCTGATAGACTTCTGTGGCGGCATGAAATCCTCCGCCAGCAGGGTTATCGCGGGCGGGCCTATGATGGGCCAAGCCTTCGGCGACCTCGACGCGCCAGTTACAAAAGGCACGAGCGGTATTGTCGTAATGACCCGGGACGACGTAAAACGGGCGGACGAAACCAACTGCCTGCGATGCGGCAGATGCGTCGACGCCTGCCCGATGAACCTCGTGCCGACCAGGCTGGCTTTGGGCTCCCGAGCGAAACTCTGGGACATGCTCGGAACATACAACGTGGCATCCTGCATGGAGTGTGGCTGCTGCGCCTACGTATGCCCAGCCAGCATCCCGCTGGTGCAACTTATCCGAATGGGCAAAGCACAAATACCAAGAGAGTAGTTCGATTTCGGATTTTGGATTGCAGATTTTGGATTTTTTTGAAAGAAACAGCGAGCAACAAACTACGAAAAACGCGAAAAGTTTTTTTTGCTGTTACTGATAACTGATAACTGATAACTTTTTTTAACTGGACGGAATATGGCGGAAGAAAAAGAGAATATGGACGAGAAGAACGAAGCTCCCGCGGCGGTGATTCATGTTGCGCCCGGGCCTCACTTGCAGGATGCCTCGCTGAGCACCAGGCGGATGATGATAGATGTGCTTATCGGCCTGGCTCCGCTGATGGTTGCAGCGGTGGTTGTTTTTCGGATGGCTGCGGTGGTGCAGGTGGCGTTGTGCGTATTTTGCTGCATGGTAACCGAAGCGGTTTTCACAGCCATGCGACGCAAGCCGTTTTCACTGGCGGACTGCTCTGCTATCGTCACGGGCGTGATATTGGCTTTCAGTTTGCCTTGGAACTCGCCTTGGCACGTAACGATAATAGGCTCGGTGATGGCTATCGCTTTGGGCAAGGCTATCTTCGGCGGACTGGGTTTTAACTTGTTCAACCCCGCCATGGTCGGCAGGGCGTTTGTGATGCTCGCCTTTTCCGCAGCCATGGCTGCCCCGGCGTTCGTGAACAATAACATCGATCATCTCAACCCCGTATTCTCGCTGCTGGGTGTGGACGCGGATGTGATATCCTCCGCCACGCCGATGACCGCCTTCAAGGAGCAGGGCATCGGAGCCAACTGGCTCAGGCTGTTCCTGGGCAACACCAACGGCTCGATCGGCGAGACCTCCGCATTGGCCTGTCTGGTGGGCGGGTTGTACCTGTGCATCCGCAAGACCGCTTCATGGCAGATACCAGCTGGGAGCATCGTCGCTGCGGGGGGCATCGCGGCAGCTTTGGCGATATTCAAACACGACCCAGGCCTGGTTGGCCAACATGTCCTGGGCGGGGCCTTGCTGTTCGGTGCGTTTTTCATAGCGACCGACCCGGTTACCAGCCCGATAACACCAAGGGGTAAGTTCATATTTGGCCTGGCCTTTGGAGCACTGGTAATGTTCATCCGCCTGTTCAGTGGCTATCCCGAGGGCGTCATGTTCTCCGTGCTGCTAGCCAACGCGATATCGCCGCTGATAAACCGGTGGACCGTACCAAAACCCGTAGGCGGAATAGTGGAGAAGTAGTCAGGAGTCAGTATTCAGAAGTCAGGATCCAGGAGCAACAAAAAAAACTTCACGCTCTTCATGTACTTCATGGTGAGCGATGATTTTCACGAACGGAAGATGAGACATGACGAAATACGCGAAATATGTTAAGCAGGGTTGGCTGGTGTTGTTGCTTGCGTTGGTGTTTGGAGCAGCCTTGGCTGGTATAAACAGCTCGCTCGGGCCTAGGATAAAACTCAACGAAAAGAACGCTATTTACGACCAGGTGCCGAACATCGTGCCCGGGGCTGACTCTGCCAGGACCGAGCGGATCAGCGAGACCGTTCTGAAAGCATATGACAAGGACGGCAAGACGCTAGGCTGGGCGATAACAGCTTCGGGCATGGGATACGCTGACAAAATCAAGGCTCTGATAGGCCTAAACGCGGACGCTTCGAAAATCACAGGCCTGTTCATCGTCGACCAAAAAGAAACGCCAGGGTTGGGCAGCAAGATAGCCTCGCCCTGGAATCAGCAGTTCACAGGCCAACCTACGGACAAACCACTGACGGTTATAAAAGGCCTGTCCAAGGCTGAGCAGGCAAAGAAGGACGACCGGATAGACGCTATCAGCGGCGCGACGATTTCGTCAAAAGCACTGACCGACAAAGTGGTAAACCCAGCTGTAGCCCAGTTCCGAAAAAAACTCCAA
>JAOZNE010000083.1:0-2544 GCA_029933955.1 Phycisphaerae bacterium | reverse complement strand
ATAAACGGCATCTTGCCGGAGAATCCGGTTTATCGGCAGATTCTCGGCATGTGTCCGATACTGGCTGTGACTGGCAGCATGAAAAACGCGATGACCATGGCATCGGCGGTGGCGTTCGTGCTGATATGTGCGAACATCGTCGTGAGTCTCATCCGCAACATACTCCAGCCTCACTTGCGAATACTGGTTTTTACGCTGACCATAGCCACGTTCGTAACCATCGCGGACAAGGTGCTGGCAGCTTTCATGTACGACACAAGCAAACAGCTAGGCCCGTATATCCCGCTGATTATCGTCAACTGCCTCATCATCTGCCGTTGCGAAGTCTGTGCCGCCAAGCAAAGCGTGGGCACCGCCATCGCCGACGCGGTGGGTAACTCCATCGGCTTTGCACTGGGGTTGGCTACCATGGCGACGGTTCGCGAACTGCTGGCTACGGGGTCGTGGTTTGGCATGCCGTTGTTCTGGCAGGCGGGAACCCCAGCGGAAGCATATCGCTGGTCGCTCATGGGCCTGGCTCCGGGCGCGTTCTTCACGCTGGGCGCGCTCCTGGGCGTAGCAAACTGGGTAGGCGAAAAATTTGCGAAAAAACAAACAGCGTAAAGCAAACGGCAAATGACGAATTCCAAAACCCGAATGATGAATCAATGACAAATGATGAATGATAAAAAAAATGACCAAATACCCAATGACCATTGAATGACCAATAACCAATAAAAAAACCAATGACCAACGCCCCCGTGTCATTCCCGCGAAGCTTGTCCTCGACCCGATCGGGGAGCGGAAATCCAGGAGTTTTTGTTTTTGCTTTTGTTTCGTATTTCGATATTAGGATTTCGTGTTTGCCGTAAAACTTTAGGAATTAAAAATTATGGATTACATTGCCCAACTGGTTTTGATAGCTGTCGGCGCGGCTGTTATAAACAACTTCGTGCTGATCTATTTCGTCGGCATTTGTCCGTTCATCGGCGTATCCCGCCGGGTGGACATGGCCTTTGGAATGGGCTGCGCGGTAACATTCGTTATCTCCATCGCTGGGGCGCTAAGCTGGTTTTTCACCTACTATTTTCTGCGAGCCAGCGCACCGTGGGCTACCGCAATATACCACCTTTGCGGCGGGTCTGGCCAGAGCGATCTGACGATCCTCACCTACATCGTCTACATCTTCGTCATCGCCTCGAGCGTGCAGCTCGTCGAGATGTATGTCCGAAAGTTTTTCCCGCCATTGTACAAAAGCTTCGGCGTGTTCCTGCCATTGATTACCACCAACTGCGCCATCCTCTTCGCCTGTTTGGAGATCATGAAAAACGTCGCCGTGCCAGCCAACACCGACCCGTCGCAAATCTGGGGCCTGGGCGAGAGCTTGACCTTAGCGTTCTTCGGCGGCATTGGTTTCACAATCGCCATCGTTATCATGGCGGGCATTCGCGAGGAACTCGACCTCTGCGACGTACCCAAGCCATTGCGCGGGCCTGGCATTACATTGCTGATCGCGGGCATCCTGGCCATGGCGTTCATGGGCTTCTCCGGCGTCAACGGCAGCCTCGATAGCATGCTGAAATCGGCAGAGAACAACCAACCAGAAACCACCCAACCAAAACAGCAAGTAGACGATAGGCAAGTAGACAAATAGGCAAGTAATCCGTGGACTCTTCTGGCTGTGATGCACAGATATCTGTTTTTAGGAAGCGAAACAAAAATGACGTGGATAATTATAGCGATGGCAGCTGGCGTGATGTTGGCTTTGGCTCTTATTATGACCTTCGTGCTGGGCTGGGCGAATGAAGCTTTTCATGTCGCGATAGACCCGCGAATCGAGAAGGTAAACGAAGCTCTTCCCGGAGCCAACTGCGGCGGGTGTGGCTATGTTGGCTGCGGCGAGTATGCCGAGGCGGTCGTCCTGGGCGAGGGCAAGGTGCCGCTGGATATCTGCCCGGTCGGCGGCGAGGGCGTAGCGACGGCCATCGCGGAAATACTGGGCATGACGCTGGAGAAAAGCTATCCCTACCGCCCCGTGGTTCACTGCGCCGCCCACACAAACGACAGGCTGGGCAGGCACGAATATCGCGGCGAGCAAACCTGTGCCACCGCCAATCTGGTAGCTGGCGTGCAGGGGTGCATATACGGCTGCCTTACCCTGGGCGATTGCGTCGAGTCGTGCAAGTTCGACGCGATACATCTCATCGACGGCAAGATAACCGTCGACTACGAAAAATGCGTAGGCTGCGGCGCGTGCGAAAAAGTCTGCCCGCGAAAAGTCATCTCGATGGTGCCGTTCAAAGACGAGCAAATGTTCGTGCTGGCGTGCAGCAATCAGGACTTCGGCAAGGACGTCAAATCCGTTTGCAAGATTGGCTGTATCGGGTGTAAGGTTTGCGAGAAACTCAGCAACGGGCTATTTGCCATGCGGGGCAACCTGCCGCATATCGACTATGACAACTACAATCCCGAGGGCGTCGATACTCTCATGGACGCTGTGCTGGACAAGTGTCCCGCCAAGAGCATCGTCAAAATCGGCAAGCCCAGCAGCGCGGACATCGAAGC
>JAOZNE010000312.1:0-2110 GCA_029933955.1 Phycisphaerae bacterium | reverse complement strand
TTGTTTCTTGTAATGCGAAGAAAGCCACAGCCGAGGGCCACTGTGCCACATGGCTTGGCTTGGCTAATTTTGGTCAACTCTTACAGCGGTTTGTCCGATAAAGTTAGTATGACCACAGAAACATTGCACACGGAAGAACGCAAGGCGGACCGACGCTGCGGTGATCGACGCTCCGGCGACCGAAGGCAAGGCAGTGGCGTCGATAGGCGCGTTGGTTTGGACAGACGCCGCGGGCCAGGCCGACGGCGGAGCGACTCGCGCCGCAGTGCCGAAGAGGGCGAGATGACTGCTGACCAGTTCGAGTTCGTCCAGGCTGTCAATAAGTACAAGCAGGTGAACCGTCGCCCGTTTCCCACCTGGACGGAGGTGCTGGACGTGCTGCTGGCGATTGGTTACAGAAAGGTTGCCGCACCGCGGGACATTGGCGAGGTGGATACGTAAAAGGCTGACCTGATGAGCATGGCTTTGGTGCAATTCGACATTTCCATGCGGATCGTTATGATCGTCGCCCCCGTGGCGATGTATTTTATGTTGTTAGGGCTGCTCAACACTCGGCGGAATCCGCAACTGCTGACGGGCTTGCAGGATTTCGCGATGATGACGGTGGTCATGAGTCCGCTGGCACTTGGGCCTGTGGTGTACTACCTCGGTAGCGGGCTTGGGGTTATCCTGGCCTCGGCGGCGGTTCTGGTCGGCGGGGTTTTTCTGTTGGCTCCGCGAGGGCGCTCGTGGGTTATCTACAACCTCCCACTCAAACGTAGCCAGGCCATAGTACTCGACAGCCTCGAGGCGATAGGCCTACCAGGCCAAGTTACCCCAGCAGGCGTAGAGTTACCTCAAGGCCTGGGCCTGGTGCAATTCGACAGCTTTCCATTCCTGCGAAACTGCTCACTACGCCTGGTTGGCGGCAAGGGTGAAATCTGGAGCGACTTCGAAGTCGAATTGGCCCGTCGGCTGGGCGAGGTCGAGGTCGAGGCAACCCCCCTGGCTACAGGATTACTGCTGCTGGCAACGAGCATGATCGTCGCGCCGGTGGTGCTGATGATAAACCACGCTCCTCAAATAGTAAGAATCCTCTCCGACCTGCTGTAATGAGTCGGAAGTCAGGGGTTTCAGGAGGGTGGTTCCCGGGGAACGAGGGGTTCAACAATAAGATCGCGAGAATAATCCATCGAGCCTGTGGCCAGCGGGACATACGATACCTGTTCCAAAAACTTCGACGGGCATTACTACCCAAAACAACTACAAGTACCAGTCATTCAAAAATGAGGAAGAGCCTTGTTTGCTACATTCGGTAAATGGTTAAGTCGAGTGAAAGAATAACGATTGTGGGTTTGCGCAGATAAGTGCTGGGGATTACTGATAACTTTTAAAAAACCCGAAATAGAATCACTCCCACAGGTTTGATTCTTCTCGCAGTGCTTTTGGTGGCGAGAAAATTTCGTGGAAGATCATTGCTGTCCTGGCGGGTTTTTGTTCGCCAAGCCTGGCCAGGATGGGCGACGTTTTTTGTTGCGTGCTTGCTTCAACAGCGGGGATTTGCTTTGCGTGGGGTTTGGTTTGGAGTTTGTCGCGTTTCACAGGCTTGGGCGAAACAGCTTTGGCTTGGCGAACTTTTTTGCCTTTGCGCCTGGGCAGTTCGTCCTCTTCGTGGAGCACTGGCAAAGACTTGGCCTGGGCATGGCGGAGGTGGTGTACCGGCTCGAGCTGGGCGAGCTTGGCCCGCGGATCTTTTTTGCGAACTTCACGAGGCTTGACGAACTGGGTTATGGGAGGCTTGGGCGTCGCGGGCGGCTCGTCCTCAGCTGCGGAAAGCACGGGCGGAGCGACGCTCAGCCAACCTTCGTCGTCGTCAGCTTGACCCGGATGGGCAGCCTTTGCCTGGCGAAGTTGCTCAGCTTTGAGCCTGGCTTTTTCCTTCTGAGCCTTGGACAACAAAGCTCCCACCGCCCAGAAAATGCCCACGATTATCATGAACACCAGCTGGACGACATTAAAGCCATCGTCCTTCGCGATAGGCAAAACCAAGCCAAGCCAATTCATATATCACACCTCAAAACAGCAGTTATCAGTTGTCAATAATCAGTAAAAGCAAAAACAGCGAACCACG
>JAOZNE010000311.1:0-2111 GCA_029933955.1 Phycisphaerae bacterium | reverse complement strand
ATAGCTTCAGGCCGTTCGATAGCATTGCGGCAGGTTATGGCTGGAAAATCAAGCATCGAAGACTCTTCGCAAATGGTTCCGCTGTCAGAAATGACACACGCGGAGTTCATTTGAAGATTCACATAGTCGAGAAAGCCAAATGGCTTGAGGAATTTGATTTTCTCGGAAATGTCCTTTTTGCCCAGCGATTCCAGACGTTTTCGTGTTCGCGGATGCGTGGATACAATAACGGGGAAGTTAAATTCCTGAGTCAGTTTTTCCAGAGCGGCAAGCAACTGAGTCAAACTCTCACGGCGATCGACATTCTCTTCGCGATGAATGCTGGCCAGGAAGAAACGCCCCTTTTTAAGCTCCAGTTTTTGCAGTGCGTTGGAGGCTTTGATGTTATCCATATGGGTGTTGAGCACTTCTCGCATTGGTGAACCGGTAATGTAAACGCGACGGTGAGGCAGGCCTTCACTTATGAGGTGACGCCGTGCGTGCTCGGTATAACAGAGGTTAAAATCGCTTATGTGGTCAATGATACGCCGATTGGTTTCTTCAGGAACGTTGGGGTCGAAGCATCGGTTTCCCGCTTCCATGTGAAAGATCGGGATTTTCATCCGCTTGGCAATAATACCCGCGATGGCACTGTTTGTATCGCCGAGAATCAAGACCGCATCAGGCTTCTCCTCTTTGAAAATCTCTTCTGCCCTGATCAGGATATTACCATATACCTTACCAAGGCTGGAAGTGTCGATGTTCATAAAATGGTCAGGTTTACGAACGCCAAGATCACTAAAGAAAATCTCGTTTAATTCGTAATCGTAATTTTGACCGGTATGAACGATTTTGTGATCAACATGTTTGTCGAGTCTCGCCAAAACGCAAGACAGACGTATAATCTCAGGCCGGGTTCCTAATATAGTTACAACTTTCATAAACTAAACCTCTTCATAGAATGTATCGGGGTCATCGGGATTAAAATGCTCGTTAATCCAGAACAAAGTTACCAGTTCGGCATCGCCAATATTGCTTATATTATGAGTATAATAAATCGGCATTTCGACCCATGACGGACTGTCGCCCGACACTTTATACTCAATAACTTTATCAGTGCCAATTCGACGCAGTTTGATACTAGCCTGGCCACTGACAACACAGAATTTTTCGTTTTTGCGAATGTGATAATGATTACCGCGAGTAATACCGGGCTTGGTGGTCGAGAACGAAACCTGTCCGCCATTTTCAAGTTTGAAAACTTCAACGAAGCTTCCTCTGTCGTCGGTGTTTAATTTTAAGTTACGTTCCCAGTCCGCGGCATCCATATAAGTAAGAAATGTGTTGTACAGATCCCGTTCAAAATCAGAACCAACCGCTGGAACCATGCCGCTTTCGTAATAAAAGGTTTTGTATTTATTCAACAAAGCCAATAGTTCCGATACCTTAACTTCAACTCGCGGCTTGATGTGTTCAACGCGATACCCCTTTGGCCCTTTCTCAATCAGATTGTAGATGTCTTCTATCAGATCATTGATATATACCATCGTCATCTGGCCATCAGTATCAATTTTCGGTTCTTCGCCATGTGTAACCTGATGGCAAAAAGTCGCAACTACGGAATTATAGAAAGGCTTACCGTTATCGCCAAAAACATTGGGCACGACCATCGACGTTGCAGAGCCGCCGCTCTTGCTTGCCCACTGCTCCAGCAGTTCCATCCCTTTTTTCTTAGCCCGCCCATACTCATTATCACGTTCGATTTGAGTTGATGCCGAGAAAAGAATATGAGGCTTATTTCCTGAAGCGTCCACATACTCCAGCAGTTTTTCCATAAGTTCGATATTTTTCTGATAAACCACTTCCGGCTCGGCCCGGTTCACCCCAGCCAGATGCACGATCACATCAGCCTTGCCGGCGAAGTCAATAAAAGCGTCCGGGTTTTCATAATACTCATCCTCAAAAGGCAAAACTTCAATGCCTTCCTCGCGCGACAGCCTGTCACGCAGATGCGAACCGACAAAACCGATCATACCTGTTATGCCAACAACTTTCTTCGCCATAGTATTTATCCTTCGCAAGTTCTAATTTTTCTTTTTTTGATAGGATTACAGGATTTATAAGATTTTTTT
>JAOZNE010000082.1:1948-8316 GCA_029933955.1 Phycisphaerae bacterium | reverse complement strand
TGAAACTAAGCCCAGCTACCATCCAAAAAACCCTGGAACTGCTCCGCCCAAGCATCGACGCAATCTCCCACGACGCCAAGGGCATAACGCTGGAAGGCTTTGGCTCGGGCCCGTCGTTAACCGCAGCCTTGCCCGCAGCTGCAGTTGGCGTATCCGCCCTGATACCCGCACTGAACAACGCCAGGCACCAGGCGAAAAAGGCAGTCTCCGCAGCTAACCTTCGCGGCATTGCAAAAGGCTGCATGATGTACGCCATCGACAACGATGACCGCCTGCCAACCAATTTGTCGCAACTGATAGCTGAGGGGTTTGCATCCCCGAAAGGGCTTGTGAGTCCCGTAAGCGGCAAGAGGCCTCCCGGGGTTGACAAAAAGAGCAAGAAGCTCATAGGCCCGGTTGATTATATTCTGATTAACTACGCTCCCAAAACCTTGGACAGCATTGCTAACCCCGCCCAGGCTATCTTAGCTTACGAAAGGCCTGGCAATTATCAAAACAAGGGCACGTGGGTTGCCTTCGTCGACGGGCACGTTGAATGGGTACCCATGACCCAATTCAACAAACTCCTGACCACCACCGGCCAAGCTGGGGGCAAAGCGGTGAGGAAATGACAGCTGCGGCCTAGACATGCTGCCCAACACAGTGAACTCAAACCAAAAAATAATTTTGTAAACTCTTCTGTAATTGTAATAAGGAATCACAATAAATATAGAGTGTTGCAGAATCGTTGGATGAACGGCGATACGAACTTGGGACGCTATTATTTTTTTCAAATGGGCATTATAAAAACTTGCATTTTTCTCTCGTTCACTGCAAACTGTCGCGGTACGGAACTTTTTGGCGGCGTAGCTCAGTTGGCAGAGCATGGGATTCATAAGCCCAGGGTCACTGGTTCAAGTCCAGTCGCCGCTATTTGGCCGTGGGTGTCAGCTGTTTTGGTTGCTGTTTTTGAAAGGGATTATTATGACGAGTATGCAAATGTTGGCTGAGGGCATGTTTTCATGGTGGCAGGGCCTGCTGGTTGTGCTGCTGATTCTGGTGATCGTTTTTTATGTAATGTATCGCCGACGACAGATGTAACTGCCCCGTCAGTTGTCTATTTTTGAGCGTGAAGATGACTGGTAACAAACGTCAAATTCAACGCCTTGCACAGCTGTTTCACATGCTGGCCGACCCGACCAGACTGCGGATGGTCTCCGCTTTGGACCAGGGCGAGCTGAACGTGAAACAACTTTGTCGCAAGCTTCGAGCCTCTCAGCCTGTGGTCTCTCGCCACCTGGGCCTGCTTAGGCTGGCCTCTATAGTGGTAAGCCGACGAGAGGGCAGGGAGATTTTCTACTCCATGTCCGCCCTCAGGCGACGCTGTGTCCGCGATATCCTTAAACTCGCAGCCGGGCAGAGCAAATGACGACCTCCCCCGCCAAGTCCGTTTACGTCCTGCAAGGCAGCGACGCCCTGCTCCGCGAGGAAGCATATCAGCGGATCGTCGACTCGATCCTGGGTTCCGCTGACCACCAACTCTGCCTCAGCCAATACGACCCCGCCGTCGAGCTGGCAACCGTGCTGGACGAACTGCGAACCCTGCCCCTGCTGGCGCCGCATCGCGTCGTGTCTATTCGCGACGCTGAAGCTTTTATCTCCGCTCATCGCGAACAGCTGGAAATTTATCTGGACCGCCCCTCACCCAGCGGCACGTTGATACTGCTGGTCAACAGCCTGGACTCCCGCACGAGATTGGCCAAGAAAATCCCCACCGTAGGCCAGGTCGTCTCTTGTAAAGCACCGAGCGGAGCAGAACTTGTCCGCTGGATAACCGACGCCGCAGCTGGGCTTGGCAAAACCATCGACCGCCAGGCCGCGGGCATGTTGGCCCAGTGGGTGGGCGAAAACCTCGCCAGCCTGAGGAGCGAACTGGACAAGCTCGCCTCTTACGTGGGCCAACGGACGAGTATTACCGTCGATGATATCGCTGCGGTCGCTACGACCTCCGCCTCGCCGGAAGCTTTCGCCCTGGCTGGGGCAATAACGCGGGGCGACGTGCGGGCGGGCCTGGAAGCTGTGGGAGCTGCGATGCGAACTCGCGGCGCGGAGTTCCAATTGCTAGGCCAGGTAGCTTGGCGAATCCGCCAGGCGCTGCAGGTTCACCAGGGCATCGCAGCTGGTCAGTCGCCGAGGTCAGCTATGCAAAACGCTCGAATATTCCGAGACCAGCGAGACTTCGAAGCCCTGCTGGGCCGTCGACCTGCCAAAAAACTCCAAGCCGATATGCGACGACTTATCTCAGCCGACCTGGCAATGAAATCCGGCACGCCCCCCAAAGCTGCAATGCAGCAACTTATCGTCGAACTGTGCAGCTAATTCCGGGATTCAATCCTGGTTTTACCATATAGCGTCGGGGGAGAACATGGAACTTTGGCTATCCCGAGCAATTTCTGATTTCAGATTTTGGATTGGGCCAGTTCGTAAAACAATTCGAAATCTGAAATGAATCCTGGGTAAACCATGGACAACCACGAGACAGACTGGCAAGAAGACTGGATAACCTCAGCCAGTTGACTGGTTAACTGGTTGATTGGTTTTTCTTTGTCATTCCCGCGAAGCTTGCCCTGTTGAGTTTCAAGCTCGACCCATACACAGACATCACTTCCAGCGTACTAATCGACAATGTGTCCATGGTCGATCTTTGCAAAGTGAAGTTCATTGGATTCTCACGCACTGGGCTGGGCCTGGTTTCCAGGACGCACGGCGGGCCGCTCGGCAGTGGCAGAAACGGCTTGATGGGCGCGATTTTCCCGACAGCGTCGAGATTCTGCGCGAGGCTCGCAATCGATGAAACCAGTTGTGGTCGCCGCCCTTTATTCCTCGTCGGTTTTGTTGGCCGCGGCGACGATTTGTTGTTGGACATTGCCGGGGACTGGTTCGTAGTGGCTTAGTTCCATGGTGTAGCTGCCCTGGCCTCCGGTTACGCTGCGGAGTTGGCTGTTGTATTGCATCACTTCCGACAGCGGTGCCTGGGCCTTGACGACGGCGATATTGCCCGGCATCATGTCCTGGCCCTGGATTCGGCCTCGCCGACCAGCCAGATCGCTGGCGATGTCGCCCATGAAATTGGCGGGGACAGTTATCTCCATATCGACGATAGGCTCGAGCAGCGCGGGTTTTGCGTTTTTCACCGCGTCGATAAACGCGTGCTTGCCAGCAGCTCGGAAGGCAACTTCCTTCGAGTCCACCGGGTGGTGCTTGCCGTCGTAAACGCTGACCTTAATGTCCTGCATCGGATAACCAGCCACGGCTCCGACGGTCATGACATCCCGGACGCCCTTCTCGATAGCGGGGAGATACTGACGCGGAATCGACTCGCCAAACAGGGCGTTTTCGAACTCGAACCCAGCTCCTCGCTCCAGCGGCTCGACACGCAGATACACCTCGCCGAACTGCCCAGCTCCGCCGGTCTGCTTCTTGTGCCGATGATGGCCCTCAGCCTTGGCGAGGATGGTTTCCAGATAGGGAATCTTGGGCGGCTTGGTGTCAACCTCGATATGGAATCTGGTTTTCATCTTGGTCAGAATCATCCGCAGGTGCAGGTCGCCAATGCCGCTGATGACGGTCTCGTGGGTTTGGGGGTCTCGGCTGGCCTGGAAGGTGGGGTCTTCGTCCGTGAGCCTGTGGAGAGCTTCGGAAATTTTCTGCTCGTCGCCGCGGCTTTTGGGAGTAACCGCCAGGGAGTACATCGGCGTGGGCGTGGGGGGCATGGCTCGGAACATAGCTTCGCCGTCGGCGTGGAGAACATCGCCAGCTGCGATTTCCTCGACCTTGGCCAGGGCGATAATGTCCCCAGCGACAGCTTGTTTTATTTCGTCCGTGCCGCTGCCTTGCACTTTGAACAGATGGCCAATCTTGGCGGTCTTTTTCTCGTCGCGCAGATGGTAATGTGTGTCGCCCTTGGCTGTGCCCTGGAGAATGCGAACCCAGGCCAGTTTGCCGACGAACGGGTCGGTCGTAATCTTGAACGCCTGGCCTACGAAAGGCTTGGCCGCGTCTGGTTCGATGGCTACTTCCTGGGCCTCTTCGCCCGTGTCGTTCATAATGGGTTGGCCTGGCACCATGCCTGGAGCTGGGAAGTATTTGCTGGCAGCGTCCATGAATTCTGTAACGCCGACGTTGTCTCGGGCGGAGGTGAAGAATACCGGCATAATCGTGCCTTCGACCATAGCTGCTCCGAACGCGTCGGAGAGTTTGCCCGCGGGTATTTCCTCGCCGCCGAGATAGGCTTCCATCATTTCCTCGTCAGCTTCGATGACGCTTTCGATGAGCGTTTCGTGGGCCTTGGCCACCTCGCCCCAGTCGCTGTCGCCCTGGGTATTGGCGAAGCAGTCCACCACGGTCTTCCCGCCGTCCGCTGGGAGGTTCATGCTATGGCAGGTGCTACCGAAGGTTTCGTGGATCGAGCCCATGAGTTCCTGGAGATTGATATTCTCGCCATGGATTTTCGTAACGACGATGGCTACCGGCAGCCCGGCAGAGCGTGCAGCTTTGAAGAGCCTGCGCGTGTTGACCTCGATGCCGGCTGTGGCTGAGATTACCAGCACAGCGGTGTCTGCCCCGGCGATGGACGTTATAGCTCCGCCTACGAAATCCGGATAGCCTGGCGCGTCGATGATGTTGAGGGTCTTGCCCGCATGGTCTACATAGGCCAGGCCCGGGTCGACCGAGTGCTGGCGCTCTTTCTCGATATCTGACGCGTCCAGCAGGCTCGATCCGTCGATTACCGAGCCTAGCCTGGTGGTTACCTTCGCAGCAAAGAGCATCGCCTCGCCAAGGGAAGTTTTACCCGCCCCGCCATGACCTAGAAGTACGATATTGCGAATGTCCGAAGGTTTTGATGCCGGCATAGTTGTCTTTCTCCTGTAAGGTTTCGCCTGAAAGGCGATAAATAACTGTTCGATACCAAACTCGCGAGTCCGTAGATAATACGGTTTTCGCCCCGCCAAGCAAGCGAAAAATAGATGATTAGGCAAATAGGAATCCACGGATTACACGGATTTTTTTGTTTTTAATCAAAAGAAAATCTGTGAAACCGAAGGTTCACTAAATCCCTTTTTGATCTGTGTAATCGGTGGATTTCTTGTTGAGCCTTGGGGTGTTTTCCGTTTGGTCGGTTTGGGTGGTTATGCCAACGAGCTGACCGTGGCGGAGAAGTTGCTTTTAATTTGGTCGATGGAGAGTTTGAGCAAGCCATCGCCGTAGTTGCTGTCCCAGGTTCTGCCATCCACGCCCCAGGGGTTGAAGACGGTAACATAGCCCGCGGAGTCTATCGACTTGATAACATAAGCGTGGCTGCCGACGACTGGGGACGATGCGCTGGAGTAGCTGCCCAGCGTCAGGGCGTGGCCTGCTGCCAGCTCGTTGCGGATGTAGCCAGCCAGGGAAGACGTCGAGCCGCCCGTGGAGCGCCAGTGGGATAACTTGCCGGTGATTTCCCGATTGACCGTGGTCATCCACCCGCCGGAGATGGAGGCGTAGCTGTTTTGGCCGTAGCGGAAATGGGCGTAGGCTTTCTCAGCCAGGGGCACCCACAGCTCGTTGTCAGGCCCGGTTTTGGCGTAGACCAGCGAGCCTCTGCTGTTGGTCGGCAGGTCGCCGTCCAGCCTGAGATACACCTCGCTGCCATTGCGATGGAATCGCATCGCGTAGGTGCCGTCGCCCAGCGAGGTAATCATCTGCTGGATTATCTGCGGGTCGGTGTCAGCCAGGCTGGACAGCGAGGCGAGATAGTAGCAGTCGCCGATTGCACCCTGGCGGATGTCGTTGTACTGCGGCTCGTCGGCGAATAGCGAAAGGTGCGAGAAGTTCCGATAGCCCGTAGCGTAGCTGGTGGTCGTCGGGTCGCGGAGGTCTTGGCCTGCGATGTTCATCGAGACATAGTCCATGTCGCCTGCGTTGTTCGTCCAGGGCTGATAGAAGCTCGATATCCTGTGCAAGGCCCCGGCGGAGTTTTCGCTGGCCGACGCGTCGGAGACGCTGTCGCTGGTGTCGAGCCAAAAGCTGTCCAGCCCAGCTCCGCCTGATACACTCTCGGCCCCGCCGCCTACGCTGACGATGAGGTCGTCCCCGCCCTGGCCATGGATGGCGGAAGCCTGGGCGGAGTTGTCATATATCGTGTCGTTGCCGTCGCCGCCGAAGATGGTCGCCCCCAGCGACAGCGAATACGTCGTGCGGATAACGTCGCCCCCGCCAAAGCCATAGAGCACCACCGAGTCGAACAGGCCCGCGTATGTGCTTTGCACCCCAGCGGCGTCGAGCATTATCGTCCCAGCCTGCTGCGAGACGGTGATGACGTCAGCCTGGTCAGTACCAAGCACTCGCAG
>JAOZNE010000082.1:0-1848 GCA_029933955.1 Phycisphaerae bacterium | reverse complement strand
CGGGCGCGGGATCGGGAGTTGGTGCGGGGTCGGGTGTCGGTGTGGGCTGAGGGTCTGGTGGCGGGTCTGGCTGCGGGGGCAGGTCGGTAGTAATGCTCGCGCGATACCCGCCAGTCGTGCGAGAGTTGCGGTTCTGCGCTACCACATAGTACGATTGACCAGCCTGGGCGTCGAAGGTCATATCGATAGCTTCGCCGCGCTTGCTGCGGCTACGGGCGAGCCGTCGGCCCGTCTGGTCGTAGACGGTTCCGTAGTGTTTGAGTATGTCCTCGCTAACCGAGGCGACGCTTACCGCCATCTGACAACTATGCGAAGCGACGAATGTCATCACGTCCACATCTCGGCGGAAATCGTAGGCTGAGAAGACCACCGCCGAGCCGGTTTCATCCAGCGAAACAGCCCCAGCCGAGGCGAAGCTGCCGCCGAACTGATCCTCCGCCAGCGAGAGAGACAGCGAATATTCCCCCGCTGTCTTGCCGCGGGCTGCTGCTTGAATGTAGTAGGTCTGACCAGCCTGGACTTGCATGGCGAAACCCGCGTCGGTCGTGCCACGGGAGATGTTATTGTTCTTAGCCAGCTTGCGGCCTTGCTGATTATAGCCTACCAAATACGGATCGAGCAGCCCCTCGCCCTGCATTCGCACAGTCAGGCCGCCGGAGACTTGCGAGGTGAACTTCAGCAGGTCGCGGTCTTTTGCGTAATCGACGGCGCTGGTGATAGTCGTGGTCTGCCCAGCTGTGATGCTGACCTCCCTGGCCGAGGCGAGGGTGTTGCCGTACTCATCCTCCGCCAGCAAAAGGGACAGCGAATACTCCCCCGCCGTTTTGCCCCGGCCCGCTGCTTGAATGTAGTATGTCTGACCAGCCTGAACTTGCATGGTAAAACCCGCGTCGGTTGTGTCGCGGGAGATATTATTGTTCTTGGCCCGCTTGCGGCCCTGCTGATTATAGCCTATCAGATACGGGTCGAGTTGGCCCTGGCCTTGCATTCGCACCGTAAGCCCGCCGGCGAGGGCTGCGGTGAACCGGATGAAGTCAAGGTCTTTGGCATAATCGATCCCGCTGGTGATGGTCGTGGTCTGCCCCGCAGCCAGGCTGACCTGCCCAGCCCCAGCCAAGCTGCCGCCAAAGTCGTCCTGGGCTGTATTGACCGCGAGCGAATAGGCTCCCGAGGTCTTGCCCTTGGCCCGGGCAAGGACATAGTAGGTTTGGCCTGCTTCGACCGCGAAGGTAACGCGGGCGTCTTTGGTCAGCTTGGAAATATTGTTATTTGACGCGAGCTTGCGTCGGCGGGAATCGTAGGCATACAGCCGAGAGTCCAGCCCGTCGCCGTTTTCGCCAGCCATGGTTATCTGCATGCCCCCGCTGAGCGGTGCGATAAATTTTATATAATCCCGGTCTTTGCGGGTGGATATCTGCCCGTCGAGGTTGCTCTCCCCCGTCGGTGCCAGCTCGACCAGCGAGGCGGTGTGGATTTTGTCGCTGTAATCGCCATCAAAGGCAGACTCGACCACAGCTGCTGTGAGAAACAGCCGAGGCTCTAAGTTCTCCATTTTAGGTACGTTACAACCGACAGAATGCATTGCTGGCTCCTGTAAAACTCCGGAAACCCTCTCGCGCAGACAGCCTCAGAGGCAGCAATAACGATATCGGAAACCCAAGGGGGGCGGTTTAGTAAGGAAAACCGCTGCAAGAGGAAAGATACGATACGTTCCAGGGAAATGTAGGCAGGAGGGGAAAAAGTTATCAGTTATCAGTAAAAGCAAAAACAGCAAAACACGAATGACACAAATCAAAACGAATGACGCGAATTTTTATTTCCTGTCATTCCCCAGCACTTATTTGCAAA
>JAOZNE010000081.1:0-8322 GCA_029933955.1 Phycisphaerae bacterium | reverse complement strand
AATATGTCAGCTCCCTGCCGGCGCTTATTGCTATGGCCAGGGCGTCAGCTACATCGGGCGGCTCGGGCGGGGCTGATAGCTTGCAGGCTGTTTGAATCGCCAGCTGCATTTGTCGTTTGGTAGCGTGGCCATTGCCGGTGAGCCCCTTTTTTACCCGCGTAGCCTGGACGCTCCGCACGGGCAAGGCTGACTGTTGAGTGGCTAGCATTATCACGCCGCGAGCATGGGCCATCAGGATACTCGTCCGCGGGTGTTTGTAGTGTGCGTAAAGTTGCTCGACAGCCACAACGTCCGGGCCTAGCTCAGCCAGCAGCTCCACCAGGTCCGCGTAAATTTGCGAAATCCGCTCGGACAGACTGGCTCCGGCGTTCGTCCGGATGGTACCAGCCTCGACCACGACTGGCTCAGCTGAGCCTGCAAACTCAACCGCGCCATACCCGGTGATGTTCAGTCCAGGGTCTATACCCAGGACGCGATATGTGGATTGACCAGAGTGGCCCATGCCCGCTGTGATACCAGAATCGACGCGACAAGAAAAGAATTTTTCCGCTGGGAAAAACGGCGAAAAAAAACGGCAGAACACGAATGGCACGAATTTTTAAAAGTAATCAGTAATCAGTAACAGCAAAAACAGCGAACCACGGATAAGCACGAATGGATACAAATTGCACGATTTTTTTATCATCCCCGCTCTAGCCATCCCCCGTGTCATTCCCGCGCAAGCGGGAATCCAGGGATGCCCGCCGGGTTTCAAATTTACCCGGGGAATGACAAAGAAAAAAAGCAGAAAACACATGGGCGGGACGCTCATGGTACGAAAAAAGATTCAAAAAACCTTGGCACAAAAAGAACTTATGTGGTAGAATCGAGGGTCTTGCAACTTCTGAAATAGCTCGCCCTGGTTTGGGGCGTACCTCGCTTATGTTAATCCGACATAAAACCCGATGGTTATTTTGTCGATTGACGTGCAGGCAGACGGGCTGAAGCAAGAACGAAAAAAAACTTTTACAAACGGACAGGCTATCATGAAACAACGCGGATATTTTCGGAACATCGGCATCTCGGCGCATATCGACTCGGGCAAGACTACCCTGACCGAGCGGATACTCTTTTATGCAGGGCGAATCCATCGCATGCAGGAAGTGCGTGGCGGCAACGGCGGGGCGACCATGGACTTCATGGAACTCGAACGCGAGCGAGGAATCACCATCACCTCCGCAGCTACACGAGTAGACTGGGGCAAGAAGGTAATCAACATTATCGACACGCCAGGCCACGTCGATTTCACCGTCGAGGTCGAACGCTCGCTACGAGTTCTCGACGGAGCTGTCATGGTGCTATGCTCCGTCGGCGGCGTGCAAAGCCAATCCGTTACCGTCGATAGGCAGATGAAACGATACCGCGTGCCCCGCATCGCGTTCGTAAACAAGATGGACCGCATGGGGGCTGACCCCGAGCGAGTAACCATAGACCTGCGAGAAAAACTAGGCCTGAACATCGTGCCGATACAACTGAAGATGGGCGCGGGCGAAGATTTCCTCGGCGTGGTAGACCTGGTGAAAATGAAGGCTATCACCTTCGAGGGCAACAGCGGCGAGGATGTTGTTGAAGCTGATATTCCCTCGGAATATGCCGACGCAGCCGAGGCTGCCCGTCATGATATGCTCGACTCGCTGAGCATGTTCAACGACGAAATAATGGAGCTGATGCTCGAAGAGCAGCCCGTGCCGGAAAAAATGATCCGCGAAACCATCCGCGAAGCTACCATCGCGCGGGACATCGTGCCGCTGATGATGGGTACCGCCTTCAAGAACAAGGGCATTCAGCCATTGATAGACGCGGTGTGCGACTACCTGCCAAGCCCGCTGGACCGCACGAGTTTCGCGCGAGACCACGACAACGAGGGAGCTGAGACTCCCCTGGCGTGCGACTTCGCCGACCCGCTGGTGGCAATGGCGTTCAAGATCGTCGACGAGACCTTTGGCCAGCTTACCTACACGCGAATCTACCAGGGCAAGATCGTCAAAGGCCAATCGTACATCAACAGCAGAACCGGCAAGAAAACACGTATCGGGCGAATCGTCCGCATGCACGCCGACGACCGCGAAGATGTGGACGAAGCTGGAGCTGGCGACATCGTCGCACTGGTGGGCGTGGATTGCGCATCGGGCGACACCTTCTGCGACGAGGGCACGAATTATTCGCTGGAAAGCATCTTCGTAGCCAACCCGGTAATCAGCCTGTCGGTTTCGCCAAACAGCTCTGCCGACCAGGACCGCATGGGCAAGGCTTTGAACCGGTTTATGAAGGAAGATCCGACCTTCCGCGTCTCCAGCGACCCGGAGAGTGGCGAGACGATAATCGCCGGCATGGGCGAGCTGCACCTGGAAGTCTACATCGAGCGGATGAAGCGGGAATACAAAGCCGATGTTACCGTCGGCGCTCCAAATGTCAGTTATCGCGAAGCTCCCACGGTCGAGGCAGCCTACGACCATCGCCATAAAAAACAGACTGGCGGGTCAGGCCAATTTGCCCATATCGTCGGCAGGCTCGTGCCGCTGGGGGACTCAGCCCAGTCGCCGTACGACTTCGAAGACAACATCACCGGCGGGCGAATTCCGCGGGAATATATCCCAGCTATCAACAAAGGATTCGAAGCAGCCATGGCTGAGGGCCCACTGGCGGGGTACCAGATTGTAGGCTGTCAGATGTGCTTAGACGACGGGTCGTTTCACGCGGTGGACTCCAGCGAGATGGCGTTTCGAACCTGTGCCCGCGACGCGTTCAACCAGGCTTTCAGACGGGCCAAGCCCTGCCTGCTCGAGCCTGTCATGGCGGTGGAAGTCGAAACGCCGCTGGAATATCAGGGGTCTATCGTCGGCGACCTCAACAGCAGGCGCGGAATTATCCTGGGCACGGAAAACCGCGAAAACTATTCCATCGTCCGAGCGGAAGTACCCCTGGCTAACATGTTCGGCTACGCCACCGTCATCCGCAGCCTGTCCAAAGGCATGGCTACCTTCACCATGGAAATGGGACGGTACGCCAAAGTGCCAAACACCATCGCTGAGGAGGTAATCGAACGACGACGAAAACTAAAAGAAGAAAAAGCGAAAAAATAGGCAATAGGGAATAGGCAATAATTCTGACTCCTGAATACTGACTCCTGAATACTGATCCCTATAATGTCCTGACAGGAGACCCCTTTTGCAGCAGCGACTATCCATACAGGTTCAGGGCCAAGCTGTCGAGACGACCACGATTGCCCTGAAAAATTTCACCAGCAGGCCTGGGCCTGTCTTGGCCCTGGGGGCGGAGCTTAAGAGTAGCTTGTGTATTTTGGCTGACGGCCAGGCTACCTTTACCGAGCACCTCGGCGACCTGGCCTCCCCTGTCAATTACCGTCGATACCTCGCAACCGTGGACGCCCTGCGCGAGATTCTACAAGAAGAAACTCGCGCCCCGCTTACTGTCGCCTGCGACCTTCACCCGGACTACGCAGCCAGCCGATATGCCCGCACCCTGGCTGAGCGGGTTATCGGCGTGCAACATCACCATGCCCACGTCGTATCAGCCATGGCCGACAACGAATTGGCTGGGCCTGTGGTCGGTGTCAGTTGCGACGGCACGGGCTATGGCGCGGACGGAACAATATGGGGCTGCGAGGTTCTGCTGTGCGACCAGGCTGACTTTACCCGGGCGGGACACCTCAAAACTTTTCCGCTCATCGGCGGAGATGCCGCAGCGAGGCAAACCTGGCGACCCGCAACAGCTCTGCTATACGAAACCATGGGAGCCTACTTCGACGCGCCCGCTCTGGGGCGCATCGACCCCCAGGCCCTGGCGCTAATGCGTCGCCAGCTCGACGCTGGGGCGGGCGTGCGGACGTCCAGTTTGGGAAGGCTGTTCGACGCGGCTGCTTTTTTACTGAGCCTGTGCGACTGCAACGAACACGAAGCTCAAGGGCCTATCGCGCTGGAAGCCGCAGCCTGCCAATGTCCCGCTGCGGAACCTTTGGGCTGGCGGCTGGAGACGAACGCCGCTGGGGTTATCGAGATGGACTACCGCCCGATGGTGCGCGACATTCTCGCGGGCCTGGCCTCGGGCCGAGGCCGAGCTGTGGCGGAACTTGCCCGGGCGTTTCACGAGACCCTGGCAGCTATGCTAGCCCGCTGTGCTGTGACTGTTGCCAGCGGCGCGGGTGTCGAGAAGGTCGTACTGTCCGGCGGATGTTTTATGAACCGGATATTGACAGAGCGGCTGGAAGAACTAATAACCCAAACAGGCCTAAGAGTGTATACTCACCAACGCGTCCCGTGCAGCGACGTCGGCATCGCCCTGGGCCAAGCTATCGTCGCCTCGGCGAAGAAAGAAAAAAAGTAATCAGTTGTCAGTAATCAGTAAAAACAAAAGAAAGAAAAAAAGAGAAAAGAAAAAACATGGGCGAGACGTCCATGCTACGCTGTTTGGCTTATTGTCACTTTTTTGTTTTCGCGTATTTCGTAGTTAAACATCTGTGTACATCCGCGTCTATCCGTAGTTCTTTTTTTTTTGCTTTTACTGATTACTGATTACTGACAGGAGAGATATCATGTGTTTAGCGGTGCCTGGAAAAATTCTTGATGTGAAGGAAAATGTTGTCGACCCTGCGCTGGGGCGGACGGCGATGGTGGATTTTCAGGGCAGCCGGGTCGAGGCGTCCCTGGCTATGACGCCCGAAGCGGGCCTGGGCGACTGGGTGCTTGTCCACGCTGGCTTTGCCATCGCCCAACTGGACGAAGACGAAGCGAGAGAGACTTTCGAGTCTTTGCGGGAAGCTCTAATCGAAGCTCCGCCGGAAATGGAGCTGGGGAATTGAATAATACACGAATCGAAAAAATGCTCGCCGAACTGGCCCGGGTTTGCAAGCCATTGGGCGAAGTGCAAATAATGGAAGTCTGCGGGACGCACACGGTCAGCTTGTTTCGCACGGGCGTCAAAAGTTTGCTGCCGACGAACGTCAAGCTGGTCAGTGGCCCGGGCTGTCCAGTCTGCGTTACATCTCAGGGTTACATCGACGCAGCCTGCGCCCTGGCACAGCGGCCTGAGGTTATCATCGCTACCTATGGCGACATGGTTCGCGTGCCCGGCAGCGCCGGCAGCCTGGCCGACCGCCGGGCTGGCGGAGCCGAGGTAGCGGTAGTGTATTCCACCCGCGACGCCCTGGCCCTGGCGAGACAGAATCCCGACAGCAAGGTCGTATTCCTGGCTGTGGGTTTCGAGACGACCACCCCCCCTACCGCTGCGGCTGTGCTCGAAGCGGGCCGGGCTGGGCTGGAAAACTTTTTCATTCTCGCTGGTCATAAGCTGGTCATCCCCGCGATGGAAATTTTGCTGTCCAGCGGCGATGTGCCGATTGACGGGTTCCTTTGCCCAGGCCATGTTAGCGTAATTATCGGCTCGGAGGCGTACAGGCCTATCGTCGAGCGGTTCGCCAAGCCTTGCGTGGTGGCGGGGTTCGAAGCGGAGAACATGGTCGAGGCGATCCTGCACATTTGTCGTCAGGTAGCTGACGGACGGGCTGAGGTGGAGAATGTTTACGGCACAGCTGTTACCGCCGATGGCAATGTCGCTGCCAGGACCATCACGGAAAAAGTTTTCACGCCAGGTGCCGCTCTGTGGCGGGCGATGGGCGAACTGCCCGCAAGTGGCCTGGACTTGCGAGACGAGTACAAATCCTTCGACGCTCTGGAGCATTTCGAGATATCCATCGGCCCTGATGTCTGCCCGCCAGGGTGCCTGTGCGGAGAGGTTATTCAGGGCAAAGCCGACCCCGCCGACTGCCCGCTGTTCGCCAAAACCTGCACCCCCATGGAACCGGTAGGCCCGTGCATGGTATCCAGCGAGGGCACCTGCGCAGCCTGGTACAAGTACGACAGGCGAGCAGGGTGATTGGATTATTCGGATTGTTTCACGCACAACCCTAATCCGAAATCCGAAATTCCCTCTCCCCCCATGTCATTCCCGCGGATTTATTTCAGGGTAGTTTCCTGGGCTCGTTGAAACTCGACTGGGAGTTTGCCCGTTAGCAGATAGTTGGCGTAGGCTTTCATCACCGGCGTTGCGTATTCGGATTTCTTGAGTTTCTCGGCGTGTTTCCTGGCTAGTTTGCCTCGGTCTGCGTTTTGCTGCATGAAGGCTGCGAGGAAAACGAGCACCGGCTTGTCGTGCACCTTGGTAGCCCACAGCTCAAGGCTATCCAGCCTGTCGTTGAGATTTTTCAGGGGCATGAGCTTCGTCAGGTCCAGCTTGGTTTCCATCAACGGCGGGAACAACTCGACCGCTTGGCGAAGGCTCTCAGCTGAGGCGTACCATTCTTCCGCGGCAAACTTCGCGAGGCACATGCCCAGCGGAGCTAGCGGATTCGTAGGCCTGGCCCCGGCGGCGAGGTCGTAGTACTGGGCGGCTTCGTAAAACCGGCCTGCGTCGAGTTCCTTCTTGGCTAGCGACATGTACCTGTTGAACAAGTCGCTACCCTCCCCAGCCAGGCTTCGGAGGATAACCCGATTGTCAGACGTAAAGCCTACAATGCCATCCTGAACAACAGGCTTGGCGGGCTGATCTGCGGGCAGGGCAGCGGGTTGATTTACGCTGGTTGTGCCCGGCTGGTCTGCCGGTGGGCGTTGTTGCGTTGGCCCGATTGGCTTGCCGGGCAGGGCGGTTTGCGACGCGCCAGGCTTGGCCTGGCCTTCTGCCGTGGCGGTGGCGGTGGCGGTGGAGAGTTGGTTTTTCTGCCTTAGCCCCACCAGCATATCCACGAAGGCGTCCTGGTTTTTGTCAGGCAGATAAGACTTGTGTATCGCAGCTGTCGGCAAGGCTGAGGATGCGGCGTTTTTGTCCTTTTTCGCTCCGGCCTGGAGCCCTTGCCCGACCAACCTTGTCTTGTCCTGAGCGGTTCCTATCGGCGAGATACGTTGGGACTTCAGCTTCAACTCCGCAGCCTGGCCTATAGGTTGAATGACGTTCGAGTCCACTGGCTGGTCTTCGTCGTATTGGCCTATTTCATGTGCCAACCTGGTCCGGTCTTGCAGATGTGGCAGGGCGAACAGGCCTCTCTCAGCCCGGGCTGCAGCCTGGGCACCTTGGGCTTGGGACATGTCCTGCGACCCCACAGTAACTTCGCCAAGTGGAAGCTTTTGGGTACTAAGGGCATTGCCCAACAGGGCGTTGATAGGGACTGCGGGCATTATCGGCGAGTAATCCTGGGTCGCGCTGCGGTAGAGTTTTTGCGTTGCCTGTTGGGCGGACGGGGTTCTGCCGAGGTTCGGCATGACTACCTGCCCCGAAGCTTCCTGCACAGCTATCGCGCGAGGAGAAAGCGTGCTACTGGAGCGAGCGAAATATGGATTGGCTGTATAGGTAGGCCCTCGCAGGACATCCTGCACGCCGACGGACTGCTGGCGAAATGTGTCCATCTGTCTACTGGGCAGATTGAGGTTCAGCTGACCCGGAGCGTAATAGCCTAGCCTGCCATGGAAACTCGACAGGCCCGTCGTCTGATTTTGCGTCATCAGTTGTGTGCGTATCTGCCCGAGATTGTACGGATCGTTCACTTGGGCTGCGCTGTTGTAACCACCGCTGCCGACCATCGGGCTGGCGTCGAGTGCGTTACCGTAGCCTCGCTTGCCCCTGTATTGGTGAACCTGCCCAACCGCATCCGACGCTACCAGCAACACCGCGACAAGCAAAACCAAATGTCCGACACCCAGCTTGCCGTCCATGTTTTCCCGTAATCGACACATTCCACTAACCCGCTTTCGATAAAAGTTTACCGCACGCCTCAGCCAACCCAGTACGCTCCAGTTAATTGTATGCTCGAAGGTACCATTTTGTCCATGAGCGAGCTATATTATTACAGTAAAAAAATCTCGCTGTTCAGAGCGTAAGAACCACGAATGAACATGAATTGAAAGACGAAAACATGACGAATTGTACTGGTTCAGCGTGAATTGGACAAATCCGTTTCACAGTTAAGAGACTTTTCCTGCCTTCGGCAGATATTGAATCCGCCTTCGGCGGGACTATTTTGTCAGTTTTTTTTAGGCATAACAAAGCTCTGAATTGTCTCGGGTTATAAAATGGGGCAGCAGGTGTATAACTGCCACCCCAACGACAATTCGTCGCCTTGAGCTGGCTATCCCTGGCGGGTTGCGCTGCCGCAGAGCCTGCTTCCGTTTCGCCAGCTGATGGTATTTTCATCGATGTAATCATTCGCGTCAAGAATCTTCGCATTATCTTTTCATTACGAGGCCTGTCGTTTCCGCCGAGCTTTCCGGGCCTCTC
>JAOZNE010000310.1:0-2131 GCA_029933955.1 Phycisphaerae bacterium | reverse complement strand
CGTGGTTGCGGTGTTTGCAACCACGCTCGGCGGACCGTAACACCCGTGGCTACCCAACCAGTCCACCAATCAACCAGTCAACCAATCAACCAATCAACCAATTAACCGGTCAGCCGTACCATCTTTCACGGTTGAAGTTTTACTAATTTTCGGCAGAAGGTTTTGTATCGTTTCTCGAATTGTTCGATGTCGGGGTCTATGTAGTGTTTGAAGATGGCTTGGCCTGTCGCTGCGGTGTACCTCGGGCCTCTTGCTCGGCGTTGCTGGGGCGAGAGGATTTTGTCGAATAGGCCTGCCTGGGCGTCGGCGAGCATTTTTTTCCAGCGGGGTGCGTATGTTTCGTCTGTGCGAAGGAAATTCACTATCGCCCAGACCTGTCCGTAGTAGCCTACCGCTTGGTCTTCGTTGGCGTGGATGACCGCTGCGGGGCTTGTGGTCAGCAGTTTTTTTAGCGGTATCCAGTAGTCGCCCAGGATAGCCTGGCGGAGGTCGACCAGGCGGAGCACATTGTTTTTCGGCAGGAATCGCACCCGGCCTCGGTCGAAGACAAAGCCCTCCGCGTTGGTAGCCAGGCCTTCCTCCGCCCAGAGCGGCAGACGACTTTTCAGTCTATAATACAGGAACTGGTGCAGCCCTTCGTGCGAGGCGACGGAGTATGTAACCATCGGGCCTATGTTCCAACAGACCGTTGTGCCTTTGTAGGTGTAGCCCCCGGCTTGGAGTTTCTCCGCGGTCTTGGCCTGGCCAAACTTGCCACGCGTCAGGCTCAGCCATTCGGCCCGGCTGGCTAGCATGTACATGGGCATTTTCTCCGTGCTCGCCGGCAGGTCAGCCAGGCCTGTGAGGTCCAGGTAATTGCCGTAGCAAGCTTCCATGAACCCCGGCAGAACTATCCGCAACTTTCGATCGCCCGTCGAGGTGTATATGCGGTAGTGCGTCGTGAAAAACACCGTGCCCCGCTGAGCGACGCCAGGCCAGGGCTTTTGGCGGATGGGCGTACTAAGCGACACGCCCCCAGGCTCGACAGGCTGGCAACCTGGCAAGGTCGCCGTCGAGACAAGGGTGAGTATCACCATGAAGAGCGTGAAGAACGTGAAGCGGGGGGGGTTGGGTTTTATATTTGTCATATTGCTACCTGTTATATGTGCTGTTTCTCGGCCTGAAAGGCCAAGCTAACTTAGCCCAGGGCAACGCCCTGGGTTAAGGATGTTCCAAATACGAAACGCTCTGAAAGGGCAGCATAGTATAGCGTATTTATGTTGCCCTTTCAGGGCGTTGGTTCCTCAGCCATTATATCCCAGGGCGTTGCCCTGGGATAAGATATATTAGCCCTCCGGGCTGAAAAAACCGTGAAGGGTTGCCATGGTAAAAAAACACAAAAAAACTGGCATCCCGAGCGGGATTGGGTATCCTTTTTACAGCGGAATCTTTGAATAATCAATCGCAAGGCCACTTGGTGCACGCATCAGCCTGCGGATAGAGGAACTATTATGGACGCTCGAACCAAATCGACATCGGCATTTCGTTTCGGAAAAATCCAAGCCATCGCCGCAGCTACGCTGCTGACGCTACTGACTCTAAGCCCAGCCCGGGCGGGGCTGGAAGCTCAGCTGCCTGCTGATACGCTTGTCTATGCGCACTGGGCGGGGCGGAGCTTGATATTCGACGGGTCGCAGTTTGGCCAACTGATCCAGCAGGATTCCATGTTTGACCTTATAAAAATAGGCATCAGGCAGATTTGCGTATCGTCAGGCCAGGCCGGGCCAGATCAGGCTGATGATATTATCAAGCTGCTGGACATCGCCTGGCAAAGGCCTATCACGCTAGGCCTGGCTGGGCTCAACAAACAGGATGGCCTGTCTCGGGGGCAGCTGTTTATCGAGCTGGGCAAAGACCGGGCGGAGTTCGAAAAAACGCTCGACAGCATCCTGGCTGGGCTTGGACAAAAGCAGCCTCCCGCTACGGCGATGGGCAAGGGATCTTACAGAATAGCAGCCAAGACCCAAGGCCGAGTTGCATACGGGTTTGTCGGCGAGACGTTTTTCGCCACCCTGGGCCCGGACGAAGCGAAGACCAAACTCCAAGCCCAGGCGATACTCACGGGCAAAAACCCGCCAGGCCTGGACAAGAA
>JAOZNE010000309.1:0-2134 GCA_029933955.1 Phycisphaerae bacterium | reverse complement strand
AGCAAATATACAACCTACTCTACTGATCGGGTGTCCCAATGTTGAAGTCAGGAAAGTATTAGGATTTACACCACGTGCTAGTTGTTTTTTTGACTTCTCCCAGATTTCCCATTCTTGCAGCCTCTTGAATACTAATACAGCCAGTCAAGAAAACTGAAACCAATAGCAACAAAAATACGCCCATAGCACACTTGATCATTGACAACATTTTTTGTTCATTTCTGATCTCCCAATATTGGAGTTCTGACACCTTTAACACGTGTTTTTGGCAGGTGGTTTGCGGCTTTTCAAAAATCGCGTAGATGCAGTTGTTCTGCCTCTTTCTTTTCTGACGAGGGATACCAGCTCATCGGTTGTGAGGTGAGCTTTGATGGCGGGAACATCCAATGGCGATCGTTTTGCACGCTCTGGTGCAATGGCAAATGTTCTGCCGTCCTTCCGTTGAATTAGAACCTTGCCGGAGGCTTCAGCTTTGTCCAGCACGCTTGAGAGCTTCTGTCTGGCTTCTGAATATGTGTAAACCTGCATAATTATATCTCCAAAATATGAACGCCGATTTTGTCGGCGGCTCTGCGGAGCTGCCGATCCAAAGTAAGAAGGGGTGCCGAATGGCGAGACGCACAGTCGAGGAAGTACGCGTCGTATGCATATAGATTATTGGCATGAGCAATCGATACTGCATTGTCTAAATCAACAGCGAGATATCGGATGGGAATAGACTGGAAAATTATCAAGCCTCGCTTGACTTCCTCTATTTCCAGTCGGTGCTGTTTCAGCATCGATGTAAATGCATTTCCGATTTCCCACGGTATTGAGCCGGGCCCCATTAGGTTGTGGCCTGCGGTCATCTCTATAATCCCCGCCCGCTCCGGCTCGTCAACGATGACAGCGAGTATTGCTGAAGCATCGGTTATAATATCCATTGCGACTCCTTTCTCTGCTACAAGACAATTGTACAACATGCCAGCATAGAGTCAACCTTATAATTTTGTTTTGGCCCGAAAAAAAAATTGTCTAAAGATAAATTTTTTTCTTGCCGATTCCCTTAATGTGGTGTAGATTCCCTCAGGTTCCCTGTTAGTGGAGCGAAGGAACTGTAAATGCCGTTTTTTACCGGAGAACATGAAACTGTGATCGGAGCCAAGCGTAGGCTTGCGGTGAGTTCTGCGCTGCGGGACGAGCAACAGCCTGGCGATGGCGAGCAGTTTTATATGGTTCTCGGGCCTGACAAGCGACTATGGCTTTACCCGGACGGCTATTACCGCAAGCTGGCCTCGTCGATGAAGCGGTCGCTCTTGCCTTCCCGGCAGGTGTCGAAGATGAGTTTGTTTTTCGCCATGGCCAGGCTGTTGAAGCCAGATGGCCAGGGCAGGGTGGTTCTGCCCGAGAAATCGCTTCGCCGGGCTGGGATGGAAAATGTCGAGCAGGTAACGCTGGTCGGCAAGGGCGATCACATAGAGGTTTGGCCCACGGAACAGTGGGAGCGGCACGTGGACGAATCGATGGCTTCTTACGAGGACATGTTGTACGCCGCAGCCGATCAGCTTAGTGCGGAAGACGGCGTGGCTGACTGATATTTTTTGATATTTTTTAATATTTGGTTGGCCTGACAAGTGAATACGATTTGGATTTTTTTGCATTTTTTCGTATTTCGTCGCGACGGATAGCGGCGAGCGATTAGCGGCAAGGATTGCCGCGATAGTGGCATGGATGTCAGCTGGCGATGGATCGTCGGCGCGAAGAAGGACCTTCGCCGGGAAACCCGGAGAAAGGATTGCAAATGCTCATCTCCCCGAGTCTAAGCGAGCCGACTGTTGGGCAAGGATGCCCTCGGGCGGATTTCGCGGAACTGCGGCGCGGTTTGACGGCCCCGTCGATGATGGACGACGGAAGCCGGCAGCGCCTTGTAGATTTTGCACGACGACTGGCGCGCGTTCGGGCAAGGGGAGATGAGTATCTCCGGGTTGACTTTTCGGAATATGCAGTTGAGGCCTTGGCCCTGGGCTCTGCGGTGTAAGCTGTCGATGGAGCCAATTGCAAAAATGTAGCCTGGCCGCCCTCGGCTGGGAAGGTCGTGTGAAAAACACTGGAAATATAGCGAGTTCAACACAGCCGAGGGCGACTGCGCTGCATT
>JAOZNE010000080.1:0-8347 GCA_029933955.1 Phycisphaerae bacterium | reverse complement strand
AAATGACGAAAAAATGACCAAAGCCCATTGAAGACCCAATGCCCGGACACCCGGGCCTACCTGTTCATTATTCGGAAGAGCCGAAATTACAACGAATGACAGGAGAGCCAATTGCAACGTATTTCCTTCTATTAAATCCAGCTTGACGCAAAGCATCGCACATTGTTTCAAGACCTTGCCTGGCGACGATTTATTCCACGGAGAAGCTGAAAGTTCTGCCGTCGGAATCTACGGTTGCCTTTTGGCCCGGCTGAGCCTCCCCGGCCAGTATCTTTTGGGCCAGAGGATTTTCTATCTCCCGTTGGATAGTCCGCTTGAGTGGCCTGGCTCCGAAGGTGGGGTCGTAGCCCAGCTCACACAGCAGATCCTTGGCTGCGGGGGTTATCGACAGGCTCATTTGCCGCTCGCTCAGCCGACGGGCCAGGAGGCGAACCTGTATCTCGACGATGCCCTCCAGGTCGGCTTTGCTCAGCGAATGGAACACAACGGTCTCGTCGATGCGATTGAGAAACTCCGGGCGAAACTTCGCTCGCAGAGCCTCCTTCAGCTGGGCTTCAATCTCCCACTGCTGGGCCTGGCCCTCGGCGAGTTCCTGGATAAACTCGCTGGCGATGTTGCTGGTCATAACAATCAGTGTGTTCTTGAAATCGACGGTCCGGCCCTGCCCGTCGGTCAGCCTGCCGTCGTCCAGTACCTGCAAGAGCACATTAAACACGTCGCTGTGGGCCTTTTCGATTTCGTCAAAAAGTATCACGCAATACGGCTTGCGACGAACCGCCTCGGTGAGCCTGCCACCTTCGTCGTAACCAACATAGCCCGGCGGGGCGCCGATGAGCCTGGCTACGGAGTGAGATTCCATGAACTCGCTCATGTCTAGGCGAACCATGGCTTCGTCCGTGTCGAACAGCAGATCGGCAAGGGCGCGACAAAGTTCGGTCTTGCCCACGCCAGTTGGGCCTAGGAACAGGAAACTGCCGATGGGCCTTTGCGGGTCGCTCAGCCCGGCCCGACTCCGGCGGATGGCATTGGCTACCGCGACGAGAGCTTCGTCCTGGCCTATCACCCGCATCCGCAAGTCCTCTTCCATGTGCAGCAGTTTGTCCCGCTCAGACTCCAACAACTTGGTTACCGGAATATGCGTCCACTGGGCGACGACATCGGCTATCTGCTCGGAGGTAACCTCTTCGTTGGTCAGCCCACCTCCCTCGGTGCACATTTTCTCGAGCTGCTCCTCAGCTGTCCCCAGCCTGGCTTGTAAATCCCGAAGCTCGCCATACTGAATCCGCGCGGCTTTCTCCAACTCGCCGGATCGCTGGGCCTGTTCCAGTTCGGTATTTTTCTGCTCGATCTCCTCTCGCAGTTCCTTGATAGACCGCAGCAGATGGGTTTGAGATTCCCACCGGATCTGCATGGCGTCGAACTGGCCTTGCAGGTCGGCGAGTTGCTTTTCCAGCGTTGCCAACCGCTTCTTGCTTTCCTTGTCGGTTTCGTTGCGGAGGGCTTCTCGCTCGATCTGCATCTGCATTACCCGGCGGTTCAGCTCGTCCATCTCAGCTGGCATGGAGTCGTTTTCTATCCGCAGCCTGCTGGCAGCTTCATCCACCAGGTCGATGGCTTTGTCCGGCAGCTGGCGGTCGGATATGTACCGATGACTCATCACCGCGGCGGTTACCAGAGCAGCGTCCTGAATCCGCACACCATGGTGTGCGTCGTAGCGAGGCTTTAGCCCACGCAAAATTGCGATGGTATCCTCGACGGTGGGTTCCTCGACCATAACGGGCTGAAAGCGGCGTTCCAGAGCGGCGTCTTTTTCGACATGCTTGCGATACTCATCCAGCGTAGTGGCTCCAATGCACCGCAGCTCGCCCCGGGCCAGGGCCGGTTTGATGAGGTTCCCCGCCGAGATAGCCCCCTCGGCTGCACCTGCGCCAACGACGGTGTGCAGCTCGTCGATGAACAGAATAATCTCGCCCGCCGCGTCGGTTACTTCTTTCAGCACAGCCTTGAGACGGTCTTCAAACTCGCCACGAAATTTCGCCCCAGCCAGCATGGCGCCCATGTCCAGCGCGATAACCCTCTTGTCAGCCAGGCCCGCGGGAATATCGCCGTTGACTACCCGCTGGGCCAGACCTTCGACGATGGCGGTTTTGCCCACGCCAGCCAGGCCTATGAGGACGGGGTTGTTTTTTGTGCGCCGAGACAGCACCTGCATGCACCGGCGGATTTCCTCGTCTCGGCCAATTACCGGGTCCAGCTTGCCATCCCGAGCCATCTGACACAAGTCCCGCCCGTATCGCTCAAGGGCCTGGTACTTCTCTTCCGGCGTCTGGTCGGTTACGCGCTGCGAGCCACGAATATCCTGCATGGCTTTGAGGATGGCATCGTGATTGGCTCCAAGTGTGGCGAGAACTTCCATGGCGTTGCTGGGGGTCTCGCTCATGGCAAGGAGAAAATGCTCGATGGAAATATACTCATCACCCAGCCCGGCAGCTTCCTTGCCAGCTGCGACCATCGTGTCGCTAAAGGCTGGGTCCATCGCCATGCCCGCACCGGAGCTTTGTTTGGGCAGCCTGGCCAGCTCAGACTCAACCACCGAGACTATCCTGTCACGCGGCACGCCGACCTTCTCCAGCAAAGGCCCAGCCAGCCCGCCATCCTGGGCGAGCATCGCCTCGAGCATGTGCAGCGGGGTTACCTGTGGATTGCCCCCCTCCGCTGCGGCGGACTGGGCTACCATAAACGCTTCCTGTGCCTTGACGGTCATTTTATCAAGTCGCATAGTTCACCTCCGCCTTCACCGTGCAATATTCATGCCACGAATCCTTAACCCCTTTACAGACCGAGTATTACCATAAGAAATCGTCTGTGGGGTACCGCTCAGCCAGCCCATAAACTTGCCACTTCGGCAGGCGATTTAACTTATCCCTGAACTTTTTGCAAAAGTTCAGTTAAAAACAACCGACCATTTTTGGTATCCCGTAATTTACCTGGTCGGCCCCGGTTTCCCATAAATCTGTGTAATCCGTGGAACCCTATTGCCTACTTGCCTATTCCAAGATACTGGTCGATTTTCCGGGCTACTTGCCTGCCAGAGTCTATGGCCGTGGCTATATAGCTTGCTCCGCAGGCCAGGTCTCCTGCAGCGAAAATATTTTCGACGCTTGTGCAGAACTTGTCGAACAGCTCGACTCGCCCAGCGGCGTCCAAAGACAGGCCTAGCTGCGAGACGAGAGCTTTTTCGGGAATATTGTCGAACCCCATAGCCAGGACCACCAACTCCGCGTCGACTGCGAATTCGCCGCCGGGTTTGTCTTTCCGCAGAGGTCCGCCAGCTGAGGGCGTGTAGGTTACCTCGCAGGCTGAGACGCCAGTAACCTTGCCATCCCTGCCGGTAAATTGCTTTGCCGCGAGAGACCAGCGGCGCGTGATTCTACCGGCGAGTTTCTCGTCCAGTTTCTCAGCCAGGCCTGGGTGGGTCTGCTTCGAGCCGAGGGGCAGAATTTCGAACTGATGCACATGCCTGGCACCCTGGAGCAAAGCAGCTTCGACGCAATCCTCGCCTGAGAGTCCGCCACCTATGACCACGACGGTTTTGTCCCCGGCCAGGAGCATGGGGTCGATTTTTTCGACCTGGCCTGACTCGAACAGGCCTTGGGCTGTCAGGAAATCCATCGCCTGGACGACCCCCGCAAGCTCTCGCCCGGGCAGTGGCAGTTCGCGAGGCCTGGTTGCCCCAGCCGCCAAACACACCGCGTCGAATTTATCCAACAGCTCCGGGCCTGTAACGTCAACTCCGACGGCCTGGCCCAGGCGGAACTCCACACCCTCAGCCAGGAGTTGCTCGACTCGCCTGTCGATGAGAGCCTTGTCCAGCCGAAATGCCGGGATGCCGCGTCGCAAAAGTCCGCCAGGCTGAGGGTCTTTCTCAAAGATCGTCACGCTGTGTCCTTTGCGGCTGAGTTGCTGGGCAACCGCCAGGCCTGCCGGGCCTGAACCGACCACCGCGACGCTCTTGCCGGTGAGGTTTTTAGCCCGGCGTTTCCTTGGCCCAACCCAGCCCTTGGCCCAGGCCCGGTCGATAATCTGCAGCTCAGTCGCTCGCGGGTCGGTAGAGTATTTGCCCCTCTTGCCGCTGCAAGCTTCCTGGCAGAAAGCTGGGCAGAGCCTGGCTGTGAACTCCGGGAAGTTGTTGTCCTCGTGCAAGGCGCGGGCGGCGTCTTTCCAGTTGCCCGCGGTCGCATGGCCCATCCAGACCGGCACCTGCGAGCCTAGCGGACAGCCTTGCAAGCTACAGGTCGGCGAGAGACAATCCATACACATCGCAGCTGAAAGCCCAGCCAGCTGTCGCTGATATTCGTCCGCGGAGCTGAACTCAAATGCCTTGGCCCGTCGGGCGTATCTCGCGCGGAACCGCCTATCGGCACTGTTGCCGGGGAGAATAATCCGCCGAAGCCAACGAAGCCTTTTGAGAGCCTTGAGCGTCCAGTCAGGCAGGGCGAGAGTTTTTGGGCCGGTGCGGATTTTCCACGGGCCAAAGCCAAAGCTGAATCTGACCTTCCAAAGATGACGATAACTCGCCCGGTCGCCATTGGCCCGGTTTATATTGTACTTCTCCTGGTCGTTGCGATATTTTTCCTTGCTCGTGGCAAGTTCCGCCTTGAAGAACGCGTCCTTTATCAGCATCGCCGAGGCCAGGTTCGCTATCACCGCCCGCGTGGCAGCCAGGCCAAACTCCGGGCGGTCTTTGCGGTAGACGCCCACAACGATGTCCACGAATCGCCTGGCATAGTCGATCCCGCCCCACCTCATGCAGTCGTACGCTCGCACGACGACATCTCGGCGGGATGTTTCCCCGAGTTCGCCAAGCTCGCCCATTGCTTTGCAGAGCAAGTCTCGCAGCCGGCCTGGCAGGGGCGATTTCTTGCCGTACCGCCTGGTGGTGTAGCGACATTTCTCGTCGAGGGTTTCCCGCCAGGTGAGTTTTTGCGGCGCGCCGCGGAAAAGTTCCGGGCTTTCCACCAGCTTGCGACCCATGTTAAACGCGTAGAGATTTTTGCGGAAGTCTACTTTGATAGCGTCTTTGATAGCCCAGGCCATGGCGTGCATCGAGACGGGGATTAAGCCGTGCTGAAACGCGTAGCCCAGCATCATGATGTTGGCGTAGATTTTCCCGCCCAGGTATTTTTCGCAGATTCTCGAAATGTTCCGAGCCAGGAAGTAGTCCTCGCGCGTGTGGGCTTTTATAAACTCCGCCAGCTCGTCCGGGTCGTAGTCAGCCTGGCCCATCAGGCCTGGGATGGTCGCTATTTTGTCGGTGTTTATGACAGCTGCGGTTTTTGCGGGGTCTACGACTCGGCTACGGTTGGCCGGGTCGAGCGTACGGGCAGCTTCAAGGATATCCACGCCCAGCAGCAGGTCAGCCTGGCCATGCGACATGACGGATGTGATAGGCTGATTCGAGATATTATAGACAACCTGGCTGACGACGCCGCCGTTACGGATGGCTAGGCCTTTCTTGTCCAGGAACAGGACGCTGTACCCTTCCTTGTGGCCTGCCCGCACGACGATGCTCGTCGCTACGCCGATGCCCATGCCGCCCACTCCCGTCAGACAGCATCGCCAAAGCTCGCCGACGCTGCGCTTGCGAGGCTCGGGAATGTCCTCCAGCCCGAGTTCCGGCACGAGCGACCGGGCGGGCCTTTTTCGGCGGATGGTAATTCGCTCGAACGCGTCGCAGGCGCCGACCCGTTGGCAGGCGCCGTCGTTGACGCACCAGCTAAGGTCGGTGTCCATCTTCAGGCCATAGTCTGTCGGTACATGTCGCAAACCCGGGCATCCCGTCATCTCCGCACAGGCCAGGCAGAAGCGGCAGATGTCCTTGTTGATGTTCGAGTATTCCTTCGCGGGCAGATAGCCCTGCTGCCCGACGACCTGTCGTTCCTCGCGTCGTTGTCGTCGGCTGGCCATGATGCCGCATTCCTTCTCCGCGATGATTAGCTTCACGCCGGGGGCTAGGAATGTTTTCTCCAGCAAATCACGGTATTCACCTCGCAACTCCGGGTTTACACGAACAACGCTAGCGTCGGTGCCCTCGGTCAGGCCTCGGACGATGCTCTCGATATCTTGTCGGGCGGTCGGGTTGCCCAGAATGTCGTAGTCCACACCAGGCGTTGGCTGATGGCCTGTCATGGCGGTGGTGCTGTTGTCCAGAATTATAAAGGTTATGTCCTGCCCAAGTTTGACAGCCTGACTGATAGCAAGCTGGCCCGAGTGGAAAAACGTCGAGTCGCCCATGAAGACGGCTTCTTTGTTCGGCACGAACGGGTCCGTGCCGCTGCCGGTGGCGCCCCCCACTCCCATGCCGGAAAAGTCATGCATCAGCTCGGTATTGGGAGGGAACATCAGCATCGTATAGCAGCCACAGTCGCCATGGAAGATCATATCGACCGGGCCTGTGCGATATTTCCGCCTCATGTAGTGCGGATTCATCAGCTTGCGTTTGATCTCGAGACATAAGCTGGCAGAGTCCCGGTGCGGACAGCCCGGACAGAAACTGGGCAGCCTTTTTGGCAGCATACCGTCTGGCACGTCCACACGCTCGGTCGCTTGTATCCGGGCTAGCTGGGTTTGGAGATTCGATATTTTCGCGGGCGTGATCTGGCTGGTGGCCCCGGCCTGGCTGGATGTCAACTTCGCTATGAGCGGGCCTATGATTTCCATCACGCGCGACGGGCTCAGTCCGCTGTCGGACGGCACAGCTGGCAGACCAACCGGAAATTTTTTGCCGAACAGCTCGACGTCTCGCAATGGGCTATTCGCCTCGCTTGCCTCGCGAGCAATGACCTGGGCGATCTGCTCCTCCATGAACCCACGGCGTTCCTCGATAACGACGATGCGCCTGCACTGACCGGCTAATTCTTCAACCATTTGCGGATCGACGGGGTAACTTAGGCCAAGTTTGAGAATCGGCACATCGCCTAAAACACCCAGCTCATGCAAGGCCTGGACGAGATAGTCGTGTCCCAGTCCAGCTGCGACAAAACCTATCTCCGCCCGCTGACCTGACTTGGCGGGATGTTCGATTTTGTTCAAGCCACACTCGCGGGCGATAGCCATCGCCCGGGCAAATCGCCCGACAAAAGACGCCTCCTGCCAACATGTCCTGGGCGGCAGGAGCACCCGCTTGTCCAGGTTTATCGAAGCGGTAGCCAGGTCGAATTTTTGCAGCATGTTGTTGCGTGGAAACTGGTTTGGTTTGCAGATAACCGTCCCGCCCCCGTCAGCCAGGTTCGTCGGCAGGAGGTAGCTGACGTATAACTCGCTTTGGCCCGAAAGCTTGAACGACAGGTCGATGAAGTCTTTGACTTCCTGCTGGTTTGACGGCTCGACGACGGGCATGAACAGGTGCTTCGAGAGGTACCTGCTGTCGGCGGGGACCTGGGTCGAGTCGCACCACGGGTCGTCGCCGCAGACTACTATCACCCCGCCTTGTCGGTGTGCCCCGGCCAGGTTGCCCAGGGCCAGGGCGTCAGCTGCGACATGCAAGCCTACGCTTTTCATAGCTATCAGTACCCGGGTGGGCAAAACCTGCGTGCCGTTGACCATGGCCGCCGAGAGAGCTTCGTTGTTGTTGATAACCGCCCGGACGCCCTTTTCGCGCAGCAGCTCAGTCAACACGCTGAGCGAGTCGAAATAGCCCGCGATCGGGCTACCCGGATAACCGCCCAGCAGGTGCACCCCGCCGGTAGCTTCCAGCGCGCCCTTTACCAGCAACTCGTTGCCGGTGAATATCTCGGGCCCAGCTTCGGTAAGAAATCTACGCTCGGTCTTCATCCGCAACATTGTACGCAAATCGGCTGTGAGTCCATAGCATTTTTTGGATTTCGGATTTTGGATTTTTGATTTCGGATTGGGCTTGGCTCATTTGTTGGATATTGGTCATTGGGCATTGGATATTTCTTCGTCATTTGAAATTCGTTATTGATTCGGCATCGATTTCGATAGCGATTTCGGGTAGTCTGACCTGGGTATGACTTTTGCGACGCCCATATTATTGGTAGGCCTGGCTGCTGCAGCCTTGCCGTTGGTGCTGCACCTTGTTTCGCGAGTTCGGGCAAGGCAGGAGGAGTTTCCCACCTTGCGATTTCTCCGCATTAGTCTGGTTAAGACAGCCAGGCGACGCAAGGTGCGAAATTGGTTTTTGCTTTTGCTGCGGTCGCTTCTGTTGGCGGTTTTGGCCCTGGCGGTGGCAGAGCCTCTCTCGCGAGCGACAGGCTGGTTCGCCAGCGAAGGCCAAGCGGTCGCTATCGTACTAGACGACAGCTATTCCCAGGCGACAGCTTCAGCT
>JAOZNE010000308.1:0-2137 GCA_029933955.1 Phycisphaerae bacterium | reverse complement strand
TCGCTACCACTAACTCAACATCGCCAGCTGGGGCCTGCGTAAAATTATTTTCGCCACAACAGAGCCTGTTGCACAATTACCCAAGATTTTCATAAGTCTTTTATTTATGTGGAACCAATCGACGCAAAATAAGGACTTATGTTAATTGGCTGGAATTATGCAACAGCCTCCAGTGCAATCTTCTTGAAAATCCGTGTAATCCGTGGGCCCTCGGTGGGGATTTAGCATTGGTTATTCAATGGTCATTGGGTATTTGGGCCTTGGTTATTTTTTTCGTCATTCGGATTTCGGAATCCGCTGTTTTCCCTATTTCCTTCTGTTTTTTTAACTTCGAAATGAAAGAATACTCCACCTGCTATCAGGCAGCAGCCTAGCAGGATGGAGATTATCGAGAATGCCGTGCCGTTTTCCAGCAGCGGATTGCCTTCCAGTCGGCTTGGCTCGAACTTTGCGACCACCGCGAGCGTTATCCCGGCGACGACCCATAGCATCACGCCCATGACGTACAGCAGCGGGATAGCGGTCTTGCGAAACTGCATCGCCGCGGAGTGGGCCTGCTTGCCGGTGAACTTGGCTGAGCGAACCTTTCGGCTAACTTGCCCCCGGGCTGGCTCGGCGTGGGAGACGTTGTCCAGGTCGATGTGCTCAGGACAATCGCCGGGGGAGTCCTCGTGGCAGTCTGTTAGATCAGCAGCCATGACTTCGCCCTGGGCCAATGCTCGCAAAGCTGCGGTGTCGTGCAGATTTTCTTGTTGCGGTGTATCCAAAGTTCTTATCTCCAATTATTTTGCGCTTTTCGGAATGGCTTTGAGTAAATTGTTTTCGAAAAAATATCGTAACCGTTCACAGAAAAGAACCACGAATGAACACTAATAAACGCGAATTATCGTAAAAAACAAAGTTTACCATGAAGTTTTTTGTTTTTTCTTTCGTGTTTTTCGCCGTTTTAAATATCTGTGTCTATCTGTGTTTATCCGTGGTTCTTGTTTTTGTGTGAACGGTTACAAAATATCGAAAAAAAATACCAAAAAACCCGCCAAGCGGTACAGCATCTTATACAATACAATAAACGATTTTACCATGATATTTGTGGAGAGCTGCATGAAAGTTTACCATGAAGCACATGAAGAGCATGAAGTTCTTTCTATGACATAAAAAACCTTTAAACGGTTTCAGGGAGTTTAGACATTCGCGAAAAATCCAGGACAACCCTGCGGATAGGCTCTGGCGAGATGCGAGGCCGGACTCTTCTGCCGCCAGTGGGTACGGCGACCAGGCCTATGACAGGCCTGGCCAAAAAGTCGGTATTCAGTATTATCCAGGCTTCGGGCAGGCTCGCCGGGGGCGTGGTGCTGGACCTCTACTGCGGCACGGGCACGCTCGGACTCGAAGCTATCTCTTGTGGAGCGAAGCGGTGCTACTTCGCCGAGCGCGACCGCCATGCTATAAACAGGCTGAAGCGAAACATTGAAATCTGTAGCGCGGAACAGGCTGCGAGCGTCTGGGCGGGCAATATCGAGACCAGGCTTGCTGATTGGCTGGCCGAGCTGGAGTCAGGGTCGGTGGATCTAGCCTTTGTGGACCCGCCATACCCATCAGCCAGGCGATGGAATTGGGACAAAATTACCGAGCGGATTTTCCAGCCTCTCGCTGGGGCCCTGGCCTGCGAAGGCATGGTTATCCTTCGCCTGCCCGACGACATCCAACCCAAAAAAACGCTAAGCCAATTGCATTTACTCCGAGCCAAGCAGTATGGCCAAATGACCGTCGCATTTTACAACTTGGCCTAGCCAACCGCGTTGGACACCATTTCGCTATTTTTTAAACGCGACGAATCTTTCGCTGACACCCGCGTCTTGGTATAATGCGGCAATATCCAAACGCTACATACAACAGGCCCGGCGAAAAAATACAGGACACAGATATGCCCGAAATAACGAGATTTTACGGAATCGTCATAAAATTATTTTTCGGCAGTCATCCCCCAGCCCATTTTCGCGCGGTCTATGGCGAATATGTCGGGATGGTTCTTGTTTTTGTGTGAACTGTTGAGGCTGTTGCATAATTCCAGCCAATTAACACAAGTCCTTATTTTGCGTCGATTGGTTCCACATAAATAAAGGACTTATGAAAATCT
>JAOZNE010000307.1:0-2145 GCA_029933955.1 Phycisphaerae bacterium | reverse complement strand
TTTTTTTGTTTTTCTTTTTTGTCATTCCCGCGAAAGCGGGAATCCATTCTTTTTCTTCCTTTTATCCGCTACCATGGCTACCCTGCAAACAGCCGCAGTGTAGCCATGCCACCCAGCCGGCGCGAAATTTTTAACAATCCTATGTTGCGCCCTTTCAGGGCTGCTTGTTGAAAAGGCATTCTGATCCCGCCCCAAATTTATGCCGCACTCCGCCGACATTTTTCGCCGGAATTTCCCCGCCATTTTTCGTGGCCTTGTGGTATGATGGTAGATTGCAAAACGCGAACGAAAGGATTTTTGAAATATGTGTGGAATAGTTGGATATGTCGGGCCTAAAAATGCGTCCTCCGTTCTTATCGAGGGCCTGAAGAGGCTGGAGTATCGCGGGTACGATTCCTCCGGGCTGTGCGTCGTGGGCGGAGACGGGTTGCACGTCAGCAAATGCCCAGGGCGAATCGTGAACCTGGAAGAAAAAATCGCCGGCGACAAGGGCATCGCCGCTGGCAGCATCGGCATTGCCCACACCCGCTGGGCGACCCATGGCGGGCCCAGCGAGAAAAACGCCCACCCGCACTTCAGCAACGATGGCCGAATCGCCCTGGTGCACAACGGCATTATCGAAAACTGCTCGACGCTGCGAAAATACCTGGAATCCAAGGGCTATGAGTTCCTCAGCGAGACCGACACGGAAGTCCTCGTGCACCTGGTGGACGAATTTTACCGCGGCGACGAAGCCCAGACGCTCGAGCAGGCTTTGCAGTTGGCCCTGGGCGAAGCCACCGGCGCGTACGGCCTGGCTGTGGTCTGCGCCGATGAGCCAGACAAAATCGTCGTCGCCCGCCGAGGCAGCCCGCTGATTATCGGCGTGGGCCAAAACGAATACGTCATCGCCTCCGACGCCTCTGCCATCATCGAGCACACCGCCAACGTCGTGTATCTCAACGACAACGAGATGGCTATCCTCACCCGCGATGGCATGAGGACGATGACCATCGACAATGTTCCGGTAACGAAGGAAGTTCAGCAGATCGAGTGGAGCATCGAGCAGATAGCCAAGGACAACTACGATCACTTCATGCTCAAGGAGATAATGGAGCAGCCCGAAAGTGCAAGCCAAGCCATGTCAGGCCGGCTTGATATGCGGGAGATGCGGGTCGTCCTGGGCGGGCTGGAACCAGCTGTGCGCGACCTGGCCCGGACGCGCAGGCTGATTTTCACCGCTTGCGGCACAGCCTGGCATGCGGGGCTGGTGGGCGAGTTCCTGTTCGAAGACCTCGCGAAAATCCCCACCGAAGTCGAATACGCCAGCGAGTTCCGATATCGCAACCCCATCGTCGACAGCAACACCTGCGTCATCGCCGTCAGCCAGTCCGGCGAAACCGCTGACACCCTGGCTGCGATCCGCGAAGCCAAGGAAAAAGGAGCTATGACGCTAGGCCTCGTGAACGCGGTCGGCTCGACCATCGCGCGAGAGACCGACGCGGGGGTCTACCTCCATGCCGGGCCTGAAATCGGCGTCGCGTCGACCAAGGCTTTCACCAGCCACGTTATCACCGAAATTCTCATAGCACTGCTGCTGGGCCGAAAGCGGTTCATGTCGCAGCAGACCCTGGCCAACTATATCAACGAGCTGGCTGCGATTCCCGACAAAATCGCGAAGGTGCTAAAGCAGTCCGAACAGATACAAGCCATCGCGGATGAATACTGCAAGAATGAAAATTGGCTGTTTCTGGGTCGCGGCTATAATTATCCCATCGCGTTGGAGGGTGCGTTGAAGCTCAAGGAGATTAGCTACATTCACGCCGAGGGCCTGCCCGCTGCGGAGATGAAGCACGGGCCTATCGCCCTGATTCACGACGGCATGCCCGCGGTTTTTATCGCGACGCGGTGCAGCACCTACGACAAAATCATCGGCAACATCGAGGAAATCCGCGCCCGCAAGGGCCATACTATCGTCGTAGCTACCGAGGGCGACGAGGAGATCAAAAAGTACGCCCAGCACGTGGTATACGTGCCCGAAGCTCCCGAAGCTCTTCAGCCCCTGCTGACGGTAATCCCGCTACAACTCCTAGCCTACCACGCCGCGGTAGCAAGAGGCTGCAACGTAGACAAACCCCGAAACCTAGCCAAAAGCGTGACGGTGGA
>JAOZNE010000306.1:0-2153 GCA_029933955.1 Phycisphaerae bacterium | reverse complement strand
AGAGAAAGACCGGCTCGTCCTCGCCGGACTCTCGAATATCCGGCTGGTTGTAAATCGGCCTGGGCTGGGCCATGGCTTTGCAATACCACAAGCCATCAAGCCCGCGAGATACCGCTCGGCGCGTCCCACCGCAGGACATATCCGCACGGTTGCCAGGCTGCGTCCAAATACTCCCACCGCCCCCAGCAAGGCTCGTGGCAGGAATAGCGATAACTCTGTCGATCAAACTTTTCTTTTACTAATCCAGTTTGTCAACTCCAGGCCTGTTAGCAGAATTGTCTGATTCGCATCTCGAACATGAACATCCCCTTCAAAATGAAGCACATCCGGTTTTGGCAAAGGCTGAACATCCACCCGGCATATTGTGTCCCCATGTTCATTTTCAAAAGAAATATCAACCTTTCCAATTGCAGAGGGTTCGAATTTACTATTTTGGCCAGAGATACAATCCCTTATTTTTCGTTCAAAAGCATTCTCACTTGCACTCGTGCCAAGAATTTTTAAGTCCTTGTCTATTCCCTTAGTATTGCCATCATCCGACACGCCAATCAGTAGCGTGCCGCCATTAGCATTTAGAAAACCAGCGATGGTTTTCAGAGAAGAATTCAATATCTCATTGTCTTTCTTTTTAGTATGAATGTTATATTGCAAAGTTTCCTTGAATTCCAAAGTATGGTTTTCCCCCTGATTGATAAGTTCAGGAATTGATTTTGAACACCGATACTCTGACGGTTTCTCGGTTTTGGTGGCTCCGGTTTCCCCTCCGTCTTGCTCTACCTGCTCTGTTGGAATAGCGGGTTGTTGTGCGGTTGTGTTCCTCGGGCCAAACAGCACGCTCCAGGCTTTGCGGGCCGCGCTAAGCAGCCTGTTGTATTCTGAATTCTTCTCCAGAAACTCACGAAAAAGATACTCCCTTGATTTGATATATCCCAACACGCTCGCATAGATGCGTTGCTTGTTTTCGTCGTCATAATCGTCGTCGTCGCGTACTACGACATCACAATCATCATGCTTGTATGGTAGCAGTTGAAATTCCGTCAGCTTTGGTGTTTTTGTCAGATCGGCTGTATCTGTCAACAGCCAGATGATCAATAGAAGGCGACGGGCCTCTTTCTGGGTAAGCCTGACTTGCAGCGTACCGGGTTTATCTGATGGCCTGCCGATAGTATTACCAATTGCGTCGTTGAAACAATGTGCCAGCCCGTGTTTTTGTTTATTTTGCCGCAGCCTCTCCCTGACCGCTTCCCCGAAGTTATCATCAAGCCATTGGCCAGCCTCTTTATAGTTGTCGAGATTCGCCTTAATGTCCCTGGCAATATCACTGAATAACGCTTCGTCCTCTTTGCTCGGCCTGGCTGTATTATTGACATTTTCCATCTGTCTATCTTCCCTGAATTTTGACCGTAACCGCTTGTCTGCCTCACCCGTTCCCGCCCTGCGATACAGGGCCATCCTGGCCTTCCCGCAGCTGCTTTTCATATACCATATCCCCGGTAAAATAGCACGGAAAAGCACCTGGTAGAATACAGTTGCAGAGTTCGGCGGGAAGCGGGGGTTTCCATCGTTTTTTTGTTGGCGTAATGGCGGTTTGGTGGTATGCTATTTATCGACTGGGGCGTTTTTTTTCTCCAGCCAGTGAAAGACAATTTGAACTTGGTCTGACCAAGCGTTTGTGCTGCCAGAAAACTACCACTTTTCACAGCAACAAAGAAACCGGACTGCTTGGCAGGCTCCCGAATGGGAGTCTGTCGGTGTACCTTTCTTTGTGGGCTGTGGTAGGCCTTCTGGCGGGGTAGTAATCGGCGGCTCCCTTTTTTTGATAGTTTATTCCATATTCTTTGAACCGGGGCTGTTGATTTCAGGAGCATTCGCTCCATCGCTTGTTCACACCTTTACTGAAGAAACGGTTTGCTGCGCGCGTTCGCAGCATAAATAGACTTTTACGGGAAGGCATTTGTTATGACAGAACACGAAGAAGCCATGAAAGATAACGGCACCCCCATAGAGGACTCTTCTGAAGAAACTATAGAGACCACGAAAAAAATTGGTGTCGAGGCAGAAGATATCCTACCGGAAGCGAAAGATGCTTCGCCGGAAGTGGTCGAAGCCCAGCCAGGAGAAGCAACCCAAGCAGACGACAAACCGTCCCCGCC
>JAOZNE010000305.1:1335-2153 GCA_029933955.1 Phycisphaerae bacterium | reverse complement strand
CCCGTGTTATTAGGGTCACGCTTTTCGTATGCTGCCAACATTAATGTGTAATCATTTCGTCCACTCCATTGCATGCCAAGAACCAAATATCCAACTTCGAATCGTCTTTGATCAGCTGGAACTGTTACAACCAGGGGACTTATGCTAGGATACTGCAAATCACAAGGGCCGAGGAGAGAAGAACAATCCACGATTTCTGTTGCAATATTTCCAATTGTCAATGGGTGCGTCAATCTCGCTTTTACGATAGCCAGGCCGTTTTGGCAGATTGTTGGGCCTTCGTAGTCTTTGACAGCCGATTCCGCTTCTTTCACCGCGGCGGGGAACAGGCCTGCTATCAGGCCCATGCCGATGGCGAAGATGCCGATGGCCATCATCAACTCCATCATCGTAAAAGCGGGACGATTTCGGATTTTAGATTTCGGATTTCGGATTGCGGTTAGATGTTTCATAATTTTATTCCCTCGGGAACAGCTGTCCCGTGTATACATTTATAGGCAAAAACTGGCCTGACTCGTTGAGGTAAATAATACGCTCGGCAGCACTTCGCAAATTCAACTCTCGATAGTCAAACATGGTAATAGCGGTAACAGCAGGCTCTGCTGGCGGAAGACTCCATAGCTGCGTGTCGCCGGTTGCAAACAGTGGGTCCGTCGCAACAAATGTAATGTTGCGAGATCCAGCAACATCACCTGCCTGTGTTACGACTTGGCCCGAGGGCCCAAACACGATTGTGAAGGTAGTAAAACCATCCATGTCGGTGTTGACAGTTGCCTGATAGGCGTCGCCAGTCACATAACCGGTCAACTGTCCGAACG
>JAOZNE010000305.1:0-1325 GCA_029933955.1 Phycisphaerae bacterium | reverse complement strand
TGCCAGCCACACTCGTTACGACTTGGCCTGATGGCGAGAATACAACGGTAAAGGCCGTGAAGTCAGGAAGATAGCCATCCGTTAGATTTACATAACTAGCGCCACTAACAAATGTCGGGCTCCCGGTACCTCTCAATTGTCCGAATGCTATCGAGCCGGGGATTCTTTGAGGCTTGCAGCCAGTGGCGAGCGAAAAAGTCCCAGCGGATTGGTTGTAAATAACCACCGCGGCGTAGCAGGTGTCTGTGAGGCCGGGATTTGCAACTATGTCTGCCATTTGTACGTGTACGCCGGCGTAGGTGTTGTTTTGGATGGCCAGTGCCCGGGCGTAGGCTAGTTGGGCGGCGATTATGTTGTGGGCCTGGGCGTCGGCACCGGCGGAGAAAAGGCCTATCACGGTGGGCAGGGCGACCGCGGCGACCAACACGATGATGGCTATCACGACCAGCAACTCCGTGAGGGTGAAGCCATTTCGGATTGCGGATTTTTTAGCGGGATTTCGGATTTGGGATTTTTTAGCGGGATTTCGGATTTGGGATTTTTTAGCGGGATTTCGGATTGCGTGGTCGGGTGCCGTGGTTGCGGTGTTTGCAACCACGATAGACGGCGGCGTTGTCGCGCAAAAACGTGGTTGCAAAAGCCGCAACCACGGCACCCGGCTGGACAACCACGGCACCCGGCATGTAGGGGCCTGCTCGTCGGCGGGCATGGGTCTGCGAGCAGACCCATGGCACCCATCGCTTAAACGTCGGATTTTATTTACATTTCTCATGGCCTGGCCAATCCTTGTCTCTATTTCCTGCTCTATTTGTCAGAACGAATGTTGTCTTCACTATATTCGCTGTCACTGTTGTCTCGATTCCAGCCGTAGGAAGCACCAACTTTGTGATAGTAATAAATATCAGGCCCGAACAGGCCGTCCGGCCCGGCGGAAATAAGCACCGGCGTGCCACCCAGACCCTTGTCGTGTCGGTACAGCATGACTTTGCCAAAAGCGTCTATAAAGGCTGGGCGTCGCCGAGCATCATTGGCCGCTGTTGACTCACCAGGATCGGGTATATGTGCCTCTTTTTCGAACTGATTGTCTGGGAACTGACTCAGCTTGGCCTTGCCGATGGTGTCATCAGGCCAAAGCCAGTTGGCGGGATCATTGCTGGATTGATAATCAACCTCAAATAATTGCGTAATAATAAACTCCGAATATGCATAGCGATCAGTGCCAGCCAAACCTTCGTCTGGATAGTCTCCATTTTCATCGTGGAATGTTTCTATGGCGTTCATAATTATGGCCATGTTTGCTTCGGTTACTTTCACATTGCCGGCGG
>JAOZNE010000304.1:0-2160 GCA_029933955.1 Phycisphaerae bacterium | reverse complement strand
ACTTTGCGGAGGATTGTATGTGTTTTCTTTATCCTTCATCAGATTGGATATTGGATATTCGTTGTTGTCGCTATTTGCCTATTCCCTACTTGCCTAAAACATTCCCACGACCTGGCCTTGGTCGTCGAGGTCTATGTTGAAGAAGGCTGGTTTGCTGGGCAAGCCTGGCATGGTGCGCATCGTGCCTAGTAGCGGGTAGAGGAACCCTGCTCCTGCGGAGGCTCGGACTTCTTTGACCGGCACGGTGAAGCCTGTGGGCACGCCTTTGAGTTTCGGGTCGTGGCTGAGTGAGAGGTGCGTCTTGGCCATGCACACCGGCAGATGGCTCAGGCCGTTTTCGGTGTAGCTTGCTATCTGTTTCTCAGCCAGCGGGCTGTAGGTTACGCCCTGGGCCAGATAGACCTTGTGGCAGATGGTTTCGATTTTGTCCTTGATGGACATCTCGTCCGGGTACAGCAGCTTGAAGTCCGCGGGCTGCTCGCACGCAGCTATGACAGCTTCGCCCAGGGCCTTGGCACCGGCTCCACCTTCTGCCCAGTGGTTGGAAACCACTGCCGACTGTGCCCCTGCCTCCTCGGCAGCTTTGCGTACCAGCTCGACCTCAGCCGGCGTGTCGGTCGCAAAGGCGTTGACCGCTACGACGACCGGAATGCCGAACTCCTTGGCGATGGCGATGTGTCGCTGCATATTGCAGACGCCCTTTTCCAGCAGCCCGAGATTTTCCGAGGTATACGCTTCGTCCAGCTCCTTGCCGGGTGAGACCTTAGGCCCGCCGCCGTGCATTTTCAGAGCGCGGATGGTCGAGACGAGCACCACGCAGTCCGGCACCAGGCCGCTGATGCGACACTTGATATCGAAGAATTTTTCCATGCCGATATCCGCTCCGAACCCGCTCTCGGTAACCACATAGTCCGCCAGCTTGAGAGCTATCCTATCGGCGATAATCGAGCTATTGCCATGAGCGATATTGGCGAAAGGCCCGGCGTGGATATACGCGGGCTGGCCCTCGATGGTCTGCATGAGGTTAGGCTTGATAGCGTCCTTCATCAGCACCATCATCGCCCCGGCACAGCCTATCTGCTCGGCCGTTACGGGCTTGCCGTCGGTGTTCATCGCCACGACGATTTTGCCCAGCCGGTCGCGCATATCTTTCAGGTCATTAGCCAGTGCGAGGATGGCCATTATCTCGCTGGCCACGGAGATGTCCACGCCCGTATCGCGGGCCGGGCCGTCCTGCCATGCGTCGGATTGGCCTATTTTTATAGAGCGAACCGCCGCGTCGTTGACATCCACCACGCGTCGCCAGGTGATAGTGTCCGGGTCTATATTCAGCCGGGGCAAGCCTGTCTTAGCCCAGGTTTCGTCGTCGGCATGGGCTTCGTGTTTCACGCGGGCGTCGATAGCTGCCGCAAGGAGATTGTTCGCGACGCTCACGGCATGGATATCGCCGGTGAGGTGCAGGTTGAACTCTTCCATCGGGATAACCTGGGAGTATCCGCCGCCCGCTGCTCCGCCCTTGATGCCGAAAGTCGGCCCCATGGAAGGCTGGCGGATGCACAGCGCGACATTCTTGCCCAGCAGCCCAAGTGCCTGGGTCAGGCCCACGGATGTCGTCGTCTTGCCCTCGCCCAGCGGAGTGGGCGTAATGGCGGTAACATCTATATATTTGCCGTTGGGCCGACTGGCCAGCCGGTCGAGTATGCTTAGTTTTACCTTCGCTTTAACGTCGCCGTAAGGTTCCAGCTCTTCGGGCAGAATCCCAGCTGCCGCTGCGATCTCGGTTATTTTCTTGGGTGTGGCTGCTCGTGAAATGTCGATGTCTGAGGGTACCTTGGCCATGATGCAAATCTCCGTGGTTCTGGTTGTAGCATATCTTTCGCGGCGCGACGCGCCCCGCGCAAGGGAGTGTGTATACGTCAAAAAACCATCGCTGTAAATACGATTTTTGCAAAAAACATGTAGCACAGTCGCCCCCGGCTGTGTGTGTTTCGTGGTGAGACAAAATCTCCGGCACAAAGTGTATAAATTCAATATCCAAAAACCACAGCCGAGGGCGACTGTGCCACAAAAAAAGGCTAAAAAAATTCATACTGCCTTTTACTACAAAGATACCGCTCCTACGGAGCTGTCAAGCCATCGTGTTATGGGATGGCTGTGAAA
>JAOZNE010000303.1:0-2165 GCA_029933955.1 Phycisphaerae bacterium | reverse complement strand
GGAATGGCAAAGAAAAAAGAGAAAATATAAAAACAACACATAAAAACGAACAAAAAAAAGGACATAAAGCATGAGTGGTATTTTTGAATGGGTGTGGTTACTGGCGCAGTTTCTTATCGGCATTAACCTGGTGGTTTTTATTCATGAGCTGGGCCATTACCTCGCTGCTCGCTGGGCGGGTATCAAGGTCGAGCGGTTCGCTCTGGGCATGGGGCCCAGGCTGATCGGCTTTGTTCTCGGCGAGACGGACTACTGTCTGTGCGCGTTTCCGATCGGTGGCTATGTCAAAATGCTAGGCCAAGACGATTTCAAGCCGCTCGACGAAAACCAACAACCCGACCCGCGATCGTACAACGCCGCGCCTGTCGGCAAGCGGTTCGTGGTTATCGCGGCTGGGGTTACCATGAATGTTCTGCTGGCACCGATACTTTTCCTCATCCTCATCATGGTCGGCATGAACTTCCCCGCCCCATATGTAGGCGGCGTTACACCGGACTACCCAGCCAGCGAAACTGTTATCCAATGGCAAGGCGAGGCGCCACCGACAGCGGAAAACCCCGCCGAGGACAAAACCAAATGGATAGGCCTGGCTGCGGGCGACCGCATCACCGCCATCGACGGCCGGGCTGTTACCCGCTTTGGCGACCTGAAGATGGCTGCGATTCTCGCCGGCCCTGACGACAAGTTCACCGTGGATTTCACGCGGAAAATCAACAATAAAGAATATGCGGGCCAAACCGTCATCGGCACGAAGCAGCAAGCAGACCTCGGAGCGCCGATATTCGGCATCGTCCCAGCCAGCAGCCTAACGGTGGGCCAGGATCGCAATGTCATCACCGACACCCCGTTCGAGCCAGGCGACGAGGTCGTCGCCATCGGCAACAAGCCTGTAAATAATTCCTGGCAGCTCGCGTCGATTATCCAGAACCTCACAGGCCAGGCTGTGGTCGTCCGCGTCAAGCGAGACGACAAGACCGTCGACATCACCGTCCATCCAAGTCTGATGAGTCGGCCTGATGTGGTCTACCTTAGCGACGGCACGCGTCTGGAAGCCTGGCCCGTCGCCATCGACGACGCCAAGCAGGAAGTTACGCTGCAAACCCCCGCGGGCCAGACGCGAACCCTGCCGCAAAGTCAAATCGCAGGCGGAGCTGGCTGGACCATGCTGGACATCCTAGGCTTGCGACCCAGGCTGAAAGTAGACTCCGTCTCCAAAGGCTCGCCCGCGGACAAGGCGGGGATAAAACCCGGCGACATCATCATCTCGTACGCAGAGAGGCCAAACCCGACCATCCGACAATTCCGCCAACTCAGCGAGAAAATCGGCGACGCGAAAACCCGCATAACCGTACTGCGGGCTGGCCAACGAATCTCCTTTGAAATCACCCCCGCCCAGCGCAACGGCAGCGCGCTCATCGGCATCGGCAACGCGTCGGACCTGGCCAACCTGACAGTTGCCTCGGTTAGGCCCGGCTCACCCGCAGCCAAGGCGGGAGTCCAGAGCGAAGCGAAAATTCTTGCCGTCAACGGTCAACCCGTCAAGACCTGGCTGGGGCTGTTCGAGACGCTCAAAAAACTGCCAGGCCAGGAAATCAAACTCACCTGCCAGCTCGGCGACCTGCGGAAAACTTATTCGCTGGGCAAGCTAACTGAAGCTGCGTTCCAACCCGACGATTATACCCTAACGCTGTTTGGCCCGACGCTGTTTGAGCCGATGACCGTACACATCGTCCATCGCAACCCCGCAATAGCTGCAGCCTGGAGCGTAGAGGAAACCTATAGGCTAATCCTCAGCTCGTACCGCTCGATTTACAGCATGATACTCGGCAGGGTTTCCGCCTCGAAGCAGGCTCGCGGGCCTGTGGGCATAGCGGTTATCGCGATGGAAACCGCCCGGCGAGGCTTGAGCAGTCTGGTCTACCTCATGAGCTTCATCTCCCTGGCCCTGGCGGTGTTCAACTTCCTGCCCCTGCCAGTACTCGACGGCGGCCACGCGGTGCTACTGATCATCGAAAAAGTCCGAGGCCGACCGCTGCCAGTAAAAATAGTCAACGCAATACAAATGGTCGGCCTGGTACTAATCCTAGGCCTGGCAGTACTACTAACATACCAAGACATAGCGCGCGAAATCGCAGACATGTGGTAGGACGTTAAAAGTTATCAGT
>JAOZNE010000079.1:6090-8593 GCA_029933955.1 Phycisphaerae bacterium | reverse complement strand
AATCTTTTACCAGTTAACCAGTTAACTAATCAACCAGTCAACAACCCCGCGGTTGGATTGCTGAAAATCGGTCAGTTTGAGTAGAACACTATAAGGAAAGAGGATATATATCATGGCATCGAAAAAAGTTATCGGGATAGACCTGGGCACGACCAACAGTGTCGTGGCTGTGATGGAAGCAAACGAAGCCAAGGTGCTGATCAATCAGCAGGGTGCTCGTGTTACGCCCAGCGTGGTGGCCTTTACGGACAAGGGCGAGCGACTCGTCGGTCAGCCTGCCCGTCATCAGCAGGTGACCAATCCGGGCAATACGGTTTTCTCGATCAAGCGGTTCATGGGCCGGCGTCATGCGGAGGTTGCGACTGAGGAAAAGATGGTGCCATACGGCGTCATCGGCGGGCCTGAGGACCTGGTGAAGGTCGAAGCTCATGGCAAGCAATACACGCCGCAGGAAATCGCAGCTATGATCTTGGGCGACCTGAAAAAGACCGCGGAAGATTACCTCGGCGAGTCGGTCGAGCGAGCGGTCATCACCGTGCCAGCCCACTTCAACGACTCGCAGCGAACGGCGACCAAAGAGGCTGGTGAAATAGCTGGGCTTAAGGTCGAGCGGATTATCAACGAGCCGACCGCTGCAGCCCTGGCTTACGGGCTGGAGAAAAAGGCCAACGAACAGGTAGCGGTGTTCGACTTCGGCGGCGGGACGTTCGACATCTCCATCCTCGATATCGGCGACAATGTTTTCGAGGTCTTGGCGACCAATGGCGACACGCATCTGGGCGGCGACGACCTGGACGAGCTGTTGATCAACCATATAGCTGACGAGTTCAAGCGTACCGAGGGTATCGACCTCCGTAGCGACGCGATGGCTTTGCAGCGTCTCAAAGAGGCTGCGGAAAAGGCCAAGTGCGAGTTGTCTACCGCGATGGAAGCCAATGTGAACCTGCCGTTTATCACAGCTACCGCCGATGGGCCGAAACACCTGACGCTGACGCTGACCCGGGCGAAATTCGAGCAGCTGGCTGAGCCTGTTTTCCAAAGGCTCACAGGCCCGTGCAAGGCCTGCCTGGCTGACGCGAAACTCTCCAGCGGCGATGTGGACGAGGTTATCCTCGTGGGCGGCTCGACCCGTATTCCGAAGGTTCGCGAGCTGGTTAAGGAAATCTTTGGCAAAGAGCCTAACAAGTCCGTCAACCCCGACGAGGTCGTCGCTATCGGTGCCGCTGTGCAGGGCGCGATTATCTCCGGCGACGTCGAGGAGCAGATGGTGCTGCTGGATGTTACGCCCCTTAGCTTGGGCGTCGAGACGCTCGGCGGCGTGATGACCAAGCTGATCGAGCGCAACACGACCATCCCGACGGAGAAGAAGGAAACTTTCTCGACCGCAGCTGATAATCAGACCGAGGTTACTATCCATGTGCTTCAGGGCGAGCGGGAGTTTGCCAAGGACAACCGCACGCTGGGTCAGTTCAACCTGACAGGCCTGCCCAACGCCCCGCGCGGCGTGCCGCAGATCGAGGTGGCGTTTAATATTGACGCCAACGGTATTCTGCACGTTACAGCCAAGGATGTCGCTACCGGCAAGGAGCAGACCATCGAGATAAAAGGTTCCAGCGGCCTGGACTCTGGCGAGATTGACAAGATGAAGGCTGACGCTGAAAGTCATGCAGAAGAAGACAAGAAGCGGCGAGAGCTTGTCGACCTGAAAAACCAGGGCGACGCGCTGGCTTACAACGCCCGGAAAACCCTTAAAGAGCAGGGCGAAAAGATCGAACCCAGCGACCGGAGCAATATCGAGTCCGCTGCTTCTGCCTTGGAAGAGGCTCTCAAGGGCGACGACGCTGAAGCTATTAAGAAGGCTATGGAAAATCTCGAGCAGGCTTCGCACAAGTTGGCAGAGGCTATGTACAAGCAGCAAGCCGCTGCAGCTGAGGGTAGCGCAGAAGCACCAGCTGGCGGGCAAGCCCCCCCAGTTGAGCCGAAAAAGGACGATGGCGACGATGTCATAGACGCCGAGTATGAAGTTAAAGAATAAGCTGGAAAAAGTAATCAGTTGTCAGTAATCCCCAGCACTTGTTTGCAATGTTCCACAGTGATTGATTGGAACAGAGAAGCTGGCGAGACCTTGAGTTTCCGCAAACAAGTGCTGGGTCAGTAAAAGCAAACACACCCCCAATGCCGTGGTTGCGGTGTTTGCAACCACGTTTGCCGATATCGCGGTTGTGGTTCACTCGAACATATCGCGGACGGTTTGGCCCGGCTGGAGTACGGTAACCGGGCAGGGGGCCAGCGATGCGAATTGCCGAGCGTCCTCGATTGAGCCTACTATCTCGCCCCAGTGGCAGGGAATGGCTCGGGCGGGGCGTATAACCTCGCAGGCTCGGGCGGCCTTGCTTGCGTTCATGGTATAAGTCCCGCCTACCGGCAGCAGGGCCAGGTCTATCTCCCCAAGCTCGCTCATCTCAGGCACAAGGTCAGTGTCGCCCGCGAAATAAATCCGTCG
>JAOZNE010000079.1:2739-6080 GCA_029933955.1 Phycisphaerae bacterium | reverse complement strand
GCCAGCCAGGCTTATTACCGCCCCGCACCAACCGGCCCGCTTTGGATGAAATTTTTTGCCGATATTATAGGCTGGCACGGCTTCGATGCGGACAGGCCCCAAATCGAGACTCTCCCCCGGTGAAACTTCCCGGGCTGAGGCGAACTGCCCAGCTGTGCCTGGCGGACAGACAATCTGCCCGGCGGGGCCAAGCACCTTGGCTACATCAACTGGACTGCAATGATCGTAGTGCTCGTGCGAGACGAACGCCACCGTCCCGTCGTGGCTGGCGGAGGGCATTTTCCACGGGTCGATATACACGACCTCGCCGCTGCCAAGGGCAGCAAGGCGAAAACTGACATGATGAAACCAGGTTATCTCCAGCGACATTTTCCCAGCCCTTTCGTTGCAGTGGTTATCTATATGATTCACTCACAACCACCTTAAATCAAGATGTGGTTTTTTTTTCGCGAAAAGTTTTATTCGGGTTGAAATAGTACGGCAGAGGTGCTATATAGTATATAGGCGAATTTTAGAACTACGAAAGGCAGGCGGCTTTGTGTTATCGATGACGAAGAAAACCGGGTATGGCTTGATTGCCATGACGCATCTTGCCAAGTTGCCCGCCGACAGCTTGGCCAGTGCCAGGGAGATTGCCGAGCATTATGAAATCCCGCCGGCCTTGTTGATGAACGTTCTCAAGGAGCTGGCTGGGGCTGGTTATGTGCAGTCCGTCCGCGGTGCCCATGGCGGGTATCGCATAGTCCGGGCTCCGGAGGACGTAAACTTCGTCGGGCTGATGGAGGTGCTGGAAGGCCCAATGAAGTTAGCCCAGTGCATCACCGGCAGTGTAGGCGATGGCCAGGATGGCGGGGCGTGCGAGCTGATGGGCAAGTGCCCAATAGCTGACCCCATACACAGAGTGCACCGGCGGATACGAGACTTTTTGCGGCAGGTAACCCTGGCGGACGTCATGGCTGAGACTGGCGAAACTACGAAAAAATAAAAAAAGAAACTACGAAAAACGCGAAAGTGAAACAAAAAATGTGTAACCGTTCACGCTTTTTTAATAAATTTCTCAGCCATCCCATGAACCAGTAGGTGAGATGGACAGCTCCGTAGGAGCGATATCTTTGTGTTGGCCTTGGAAACTATTTAAGATGTCGCTCCTACGGAGCTAAAGCAAAAAGCTGTGAACGGTTATATTTTAATTATCTGTGTACATCAGTGTTTATCCGTGGTTCTTGTTTTTGTGTGAATGGTTACAAAAATGTTTCGCGCCTTTCGCGTTTTTCGTAGTTAAAAAAATATGGACGAGTAACGAAATTATGAAACTACCTATATACATGGATAATAACGCCACCACGCCGGTCGACCCGCGGGTGCTCGAGGCGATGATGCCGTATTTTACCGAGCATTTCGGCAACGCAGCCAGTCGGAGTCATTCCTTTGGCTGGAAGGCGTCCGACGCTGTCGAGGCTGCTCGCGGGCAGGTGGCTGAGCTTATCGGAGCCTCGCCTCGGGAGATAGTTTTCACCTCCGGCGCGACTGAGAGCGACAATCTGGCTATCAAGGGCGTCGCTGAAATGTACGCCGAGCGGGGCAACCATATCATCACCTGTCAGACCGAGCACAAAGCTGTGCTGGACACCTGCCGATACCTCGAGCAGCACGGGTTCGACATAACCTGGCTGGCTCCGGACGCCGACGGACGCGTCTCGGCCCAGCAGGTAGACCAGGCTATCACCGACAAGACGATTCTCGTAACCGTCATGGCGGCCAATAACGAGACCGGCGCGACACATCCGATAGCTGACATCGGCAAGGCTGTCCGGGCTCGCGACGTGATTTTCCACACCGACGCGACCCAGGCTATCGGCAAGGTGCCGATCGACGTTCAGGCTGACGAGATAGACCTGTTGAGCTTGTCGGCCCATAAAATATACGGGCCAAAGGGCGCAGGTGCCTTGTTCGTCCGCCGACGCGATCCGCACGTCCGCCTGGCTATCCAAATGCATGGCGGCGGGCACGAGCGAAAGATGCGGAGCGGCACGCTGAATGTGCCGGGCATCGTCGGCCTGGGCAAGGCCTGCCAACTTGCCAAGGCGGAGATGGCTAAGGATTCAGCCCGACTTGGCCAGATGCGTGACCAGCTGGAGCAGGGTATTTTTGACGGGCTGGACTTCGTCAAGCGCAACGGCTCGGTGGAGCATCGGCTGCCTAATACTGCGAACCTTTCCTTCGCGTTTGTCGAGGGCGAGGCGGTCATGCTGAAGGTGCGACATTTCCTGGCGGTCTCCAGCGGCTCGGCCTGTACGAGCGCGTCGCTCGAGCCTAGCTTCGTGCTAAAAGCTATGCGCGTGCCGGACGACCTGGCCCAGACATCGCTGCGGTTTAGCCTGGGGCGATTCAATACGCCGGGCGATATCGATTTTGTCGTCGAGAAACTCATCGCAGCGGTGAAGGAGCTGCGCGATATGAGCCCGCTGTACGAAATGGCGATGGACAACGAGAATGTTGACAAAGACAAATGGCAAACCTGGGACAGCGGTTATGCGAGCTACTTTCCAGCTGACCAGGGCGGACACGAATAAACCGATTCGCTCGGTAATACAAGGACAATTACGATGCAATACTCTGAAAAAGTTTACGACCATTTCAATAATCCCCGCAATGTCGGCTCGTTGGACAAGGGTTCCGAGCGGGTCGGCACGGGCATCGTCGGCGCCCCGGCCTGCGGCGATGTACTCAAGCTGCAAATCGAGGTCGGCGATGACGGGAAAATTGTCGACGCGAAGTTCAAAACCTTCGGGTGCGGCTCGGCTATCGCAGCCAGCAGCCTGGCTACCGAGTGGCTAAAGGGGCGAACCGTCGAGCAGGCGAACGAGCTGAAAAATACCGACATCGCAAACGAGCTGTCGCTGCCGCCAGTGAAAGTGCACTGCTCGGTGCTGGCGGAGGACGCGGTCAAGGCCGCTATCGACGACTGGAAAAAAAAGCAATAGGAGAAAGCCATGGCGATAACGATGACGCAACGAGCGGCGGAGAAAATCCGCGATATTTTCGAGAAGAACGAAATGCCCGATACCGGAGCCTTGCGAGTCGGCGTAAAAGGCGGCGGCTGCGGCGGGTTCAGCTACACGCTGGACGTTACCGACGCCCCGGCCCAGGACGACGAGGTCTTCATCAGCAACGACGTGCGGATAGTCTGCGACCCCAAAAGCTATCTCTACCTCAACGGCACAGAGGTAGACTACGAAGACGACCTGATCCAGGGCGGATTCAAATTCAACAATCCAAACGCATCGAAAAGCTGTGGCTGTGGCGCGAGCTTCTCGACGTGAATTAGGCAAGCAGGCAAG
>JAOZNE010000079.1:0-2639 GCA_029933955.1 Phycisphaerae bacterium | reverse complement strand
GTAGGCAACAGGCAGCAGGAGAAAAATTCATTGACGGAACCTGATAAATCTTCGTCCTCGGCCAGGCCTAGGAAGTGTCAGCAGTGCAGTGCGACCGTTGAGGGGACGGCGGTGTGCGATTTCTGCAAAACGCTAAACCCAGCTGCAGCTATGATGGACTTCTTCTCGCTGCTGGGCCTGGCAGAGCGGTTTGATATCGACCCGGAGGAGCTTCGGCGGAAGTATCTGGCTCTTAGTCGCCATGCCCATCCGGACTATCATGTCAACGATAACGCCGATGTGCGGAACTTGCATTTGCAGGTCTCAGCCTCGCTGAACGAAGCGTATCAAACGCTGAGGGACCCTGCTTCGCGGGCGGCGTATCTGCTGGAGAGGCTTGGCGGGAAAAGTTCCGAAGCTGACAAGTCCGTCCCCGACGGCTTTCTCGACACGATGATGATGATGCAGGAGGATGTTCAGGACGCTGTCGAGGCCAGTGACGCAGCGGAGCTTGCCCGGCTACGGGAAGTGCTGCAAACGCAGCACGACGGACTCATGCGCGGGGTGGCGGAGTTGTTCGCCCAGCATCAGCAGGCGGTCATCTGCCAGGCTGTTACCGCGGGGCTGCTGGAGGAAATCCGCCAGCAGCTCAACGCCGTTTCGTACGTAAAAAAACTTATAGACCTGACGAGATAAACATGGATGAAATTATTCTTGGCATAGACCTTGGCACGACCAATTCCCTCGCAGCGGTGTTCGGGCCAGGCGGGCCTGAGATTATCACCGACGCCAGCGGCGAGGCGCTCGTGCCCAGCGTCATAGCGTTTTCGCCGGAGGGTTCCTCGCAAAAAATCACCGTCGGCTGCGATGCCCGCGACCGGGCTGTGGAGAATCCGCTCTCGACGGTTTATTCCGTCAAGCGGCTTGTGGGCAAGACCGTCGACGACGTCCGCGACGACCTGGCTGTGTTGCCATACGCTATCGTCGCTGGGCCTAAGAATCTCGCTTGCGTGAATATCGACGGCAAGCTGTATTCGCCGCAGGAGCTTTCGACCCTTATTTTGTCGGAGATTCGTAGCCGAGCTGAGCTTGCCCTGGGCCAAGAAATTTCCCGAGCCGTCATCACCGTGCCAGCTTATTTTGACGACGCCCAGCGACAGGCGACTCGTCAGGCCGGCCAGGGGGCGGGGCTGAATGTCTTGCGGATTGTCAACGAACCCACCGCCGCAGCCTTGGCTTACGGGCTGGACCGCAAGGACGATGCGACCATCGCGGTCTACGATTTCGGTGGCGGGACGTTCGACATTTCTCTGCTGCGGGTTTGCGACGGCGTGTTCCAGGTGCTGGCGACCAACGGCGACACCCGCCTGGGCGGGGACGACCTGGACCGTGAGATAATCAACCTGGTTACCAGCGAAATCCGTCAGCGGTTTGGCCAGACGCTGAGCTTCCCCCCGGCCACCCGCCAGGCCTTGCGGAGCTTGGCTGAAGCTCTGAAAATCAGGCTCTCTACCGAGGATGCTGCGGAGATTGCTATCGATCTGGGCGGGGGGAAAAGTTTCGAACGGACGATAACCCGCCAGCAGTTCGAAAGCCTGATTGGCCCGTGGGTGGAGCATACCATCGAGCATTGCACCCGGGCCTTGGACGACGCGGGCCTGGGCCCAGCTGACATCGACGAGGTCGTCATGGTCGGCGGCTCGACGCGGATTCCCCTCGTCCGCCAGCGGGTCGCGGAAGTCTTTAGCCGCGAGCCTTACACCGCTATCGACCCGGACCGCGTCGTTGCCATGGGGGCTGCGATTCAGGCGGGCATCCTCGCCGGAGCCAGTCGCGAGACGCTGCTGCTGGACGTTACGCCGTTGAGTCTGGGAATCGAGACGCTCGGCGGAGCGATGGGCAAGCTGATTATGCGGAACAGCACCATCCCGTGTTCCGCGGGCGAGACGTTTACGACTTCTGTGGATGGGCAAACTTCGGTGGATATAAATGTGCTCCAGGGCGAGCGCGAGTTGGCGGGGGACTGTCGCGAGCTGGGCCGATTTCAGTTGCGAAATATTCCGCCCATGCCAGCTGGTGCTCCGCGCGTGCAGGTGAAGTTTACCATCGACGCCAACGGAATTTTGAATGTCTCAGCCCGGGAGCTTCGCAGCGGACGCGAAGCTGCGGTGCAAATAAGCCCAGCCTATGGCCTGACGAAAAACGAGATCGACACGATGGTGAAAGACTCCGTCGTCCACGCCATGGCGGACATGACCAGCCATCAGCTGATAGATGTTCGTAACGAAGTAGCCCGGGTGCTGGGAGCTATCGACAAAGCCCTCGCAAACGCCGGGGATGTTTTGACAGGCCCGCAGCGCGACGCGTTGGACGAAGCGGTGACAGCCTGTCAGGCCAAGCTGGAAACCTGCCAGGACCCCGACGAACTCTACGCTGCGATGAAAGCTGCCAACGACGCCGCGATGCCTTTGACGCAGGCACAAATGGACGCGGTACTCTCCAAGACCCTCCAAGGCCGAGCGGTCGAAGATCTGGGACCGCAAATCTCCAGCGAATAAACCCGCGATTTTTTTTGTTTAAGCCCAGCGTCATATGGCTACCCCGCAAACAGCCGCGGTGCAACCATGCCACCCAACGTCGTGAACCAAAACATGACGTTG
>JAOZNE010000302.1:0-2214 GCA_029933955.1 Phycisphaerae bacterium | reverse complement strand
GGTCAAACTTCTGAACCTTGTGCAACTTCTCAGCCCGGCTGCGGAGAGAAGCCAGAACGAACAAAAACTTCGCCCGGGCAATTTTGTCCTTCTGCCGGGCGAGCAGTTGCTCCTGTTTTTCCGAGAGATTCACGTCGCTGGTAGCGAGGGTTTTTTCCAGCTCGGCCAAGGCTGCGTCAAAATCGTCCGCCCGCAAGGCCCGGCCCAGCGACTCGTCGCACCGTTGCACCGCTCCGAAAAACACCGCTGAGCTTAAACGGTATCGGCCCAGCTCTTCAATGTCCTCTTGTCGCTGGCGAATCCATTGGGTCAGCTCGTCGCTGTCCGAGTCGTCCTGCATAGTCTGGGCCAGCTCGTCAGCTTCGTTTTCCCGCAGCTGAGCTTCGTCCCACTGGTGGTTCTCGATGGCGAGATTTATCTGGCACATCGCTGCGAAGAGCTTGGCTTTTCGGCCTTCCAAACTTTGGGGAACGGTTTTCACCAGCTGCTGATAACCAGCCAAGGCGGCGGCGAATTCTTCGTTGTCGTAGTTCGCCCGGGCCTGGTCGTAGATAGCTTCAGCGGATATCATCCGAGTTCGGCCTCGGGCTCGGCTGTCTATGACGAACTTCACGCCAACCCCGACGGCAAGAAGCAACACGACAGCAGCTATCGCGCCCAGTGCGAATTTCGTCTTGCGGCTCATAGGCTCGCGTGGCAGCGGAGCGGTCGGTGGGCCTGGCTCCTCCGGCAGTTCTATTTCAGATGCGGCGTGGATTTCTATTTCGCCGCCTTCGATAGTGCCGATGCCGCGCTGGCCTGTAAGCTCGGCGAGAGCTTCTTCGCCAGGCTCCTGGGCCTGGGGTAGCGAGACGCGAACCCGCCCGGAAAAATGACTTTTAATAGCTCGGCCCAGCTCTTCGGTATCTGTGAAACGCCCCGCTGGGTCCTTGGCCAGCATCTTGGCAATGAGCGTGGAGAGAGCTTCGGGTATCGCGGGGTTCACCTCGTGTGGCAGCGGCGCGGTAACGGAGGCATTGCCATGCCACTTCATCCACCGCAGAGCCTCAGCTTGGGGGTCGGAGATAATGTCGGCGAATATCTCGTTGAACTTAGCCCGGCCCAGGAGCATCTCATAGGCGATGAACCCCAGTGAGTACAGGTCCGCTCGCCCATCGACCTTGCCCGGGCCATAGATTTCCGGCGCGAGATATTTCGTCGTAGCCAGTGGCATGGAGACCTCGCCGCCTGGGACGGATGCAACGCCGAAGTCGATAATTTTTGGCCTGAGTCCGTCGCAGACGATGATGTTGCTGGGCTTCATGTCGCGGTGGACGATTCCCTCGCCATGGACGTCGTGCAGAGCTGCGGTCAGGCGGAAGAGGATCAGCAGCACCGCTTTGGGTTCAACCGGCCCTGGCGTTTGGCTGATGATGGTTTCGAGGGTGTGGCCTGCGAGAAACTCCATGACGTAAAACAACCCATTCTCGTCGCGGATCATTTCGTGGATGGTTACGATAGCTTCGTTCATCGAACCTAGCCTGGCCAGGTTTTGGATGCTCCGATTTAGCTGGTCGAGATACTTTTGATCATGGGCCAGGTGGGTCGCTATCTGCTTAATCGCGACGAATCGACCCAGCAGCGGGTCGTGGCATTTGTAGACAATAGACTGCCCGCCAATGCCCAGAACCTCGCGGACTTCATACTTGCCGATATGCTCGCCAGGCTTGTATGCCAGCCCAGAAATATCGCTTGCGTTATTTTTCATGTGTTTTTCCAGTACAAATCCGAATCAGAAGACCTAAGCCATGGACAATAGAATACAAATTGAACAGGCTGTTGCAACATCAAATAAAGGTTTTCCTTATAGGGGTTCGCCAAATAGAAGTCTCCATGTTAGGGGCAAAAAAATCGTTTAGCCTGGCGTCAGGACCCCGTATCCCGACGCCAACCCCTACATGGTTTCGCGCTGGCTGATGAACCCGAAGAACAAGGGGGGCCAACGACTCGCCGAATGTTGAGAAGCGGAAGGAGCAATGCTATCGCCGCCGGGCGGCTCTGGACAACCCCGCCGTCGGTATTTGGTCTGGTTCAACCAAAGGTTGCAAGGCGGAGGGTGGGTGCTTCGTGGTGAATTTTCGTGTAGCCGTGAATGATTACATTTGTGGTAACCGTTCACATTTTTTGCTTTAGCTCCGTAGGAGCGGCATCTTTGTAGTAAAAAAGACAGCCACG
>JAOZNE010000301.1:0-2216 GCA_029933955.1 Phycisphaerae bacterium | reverse complement strand
CATACCAATTACAGGCTTAACGATATCGCTTGCGTTTACCATGTGTATCTCTCGAAAATTTTAGCCAATAAGAACCCGCGTAATCGAGCATCATACTTCATTGGGTATTATTCTTCAAAATTAAAGCTATGCCCTCTTTAAGCTCTTTGCACTTTTCGCAAATTTTAGCGATATCCAGAGCGTTGATCAAACTCTTTGCTCGATAGCCTTCCCTGTACATTTTTCCGTGTTCCCGAAAAAGTCTTTTCAGGTCTTCCTTCGAATTTTTCTCTGGGGGCAAGTGTCGTCTCGGTTTTTGTTTTGATTTCGGCACGCCAAGAAAGTTGAAAACGCTTTGAATATCATAGTAAAACCACGATTCTATTTCCTGGTTGGCAGGTATCAAATCAACACTGTGAATATGAGGCCAATTTTTTTCTTTCACAGTTTTGCGAATGAATTTCAAATCAAAACCCGGCGGGATTTTTGCATCTCGGGTGTCAAGGTCGAGACAGCAATAAACGAAATATTTTTCACTTTCTTCCGTTACGACCAATTCCCGCATAACTTTCCGATTGACATTGAAAATACCTTTCAAGCTTTTGATAATTACCCGGCAGTCGGCAAGCTTTTCCGCTTTGACGCGATTCCAAAAAATATCTTCCGTTTCTCCTTCCACCAACAAAAGGGTAATCGGTTGCTGTTGAGATGGCATTGTCTTTTTCTTGCGTTTTGCCAAAGTACAGCCCCTCCTCTAAAGTACCTCGGCAAAATTATCTACCAGCAAATCACCAAGACTAAAAAACCCGCTCTTGAGCAACTTGTTGATCTTTTTTATGTCCTGGGGTTTCCTGAAAACCGTCGCAGCGTTTTCGTCCGGCAAGGCAACAATCACATCTTCCGGACTAACGCTATTTAGCAGGTACGGGGAATGAGTTGTCAACAGAATCTGCTTATTAGCAGACTGTTCCTTAAGAAATTTGATAAGTTTTTTCAACGCAGCTGGATGCAAACAGTTCTCAGGCTCTTCTATGCAAATCAAGGGATGATATCTGTCCTCCAGTACAGTTGCCAAAATCGCTAAAACCATCAGCGTACCATCTGAACATTCAGAAACATCAACATAATCTCCGCCTGGTAATTTGACAAAACATCGTCTGATTCGCTCTATTTTTTTTATTCCCTTTCCTGCTGAGGGAATCGGAAACTCTTTCGCATTAAACTTAATATCATCCAAATCCAGAATGTTACACGCTGCTTCTCGAAATTGGTTATATCTCGTGTTTTGTTTTTCTCCAAATCTATTCTTATACAAATTGTCGATATTGGTTGTCAGGCATATCGAATTATATTTGTAACTTGACTTCATAACACCCTCTGACAAATCTCGGCGTAACGCAGCTGGTGAAAAGGCCAGTATTGGGGTCGTACCAAACAAAAAGGGGAATTTTGCAAATTCGCGTAATTGATCTAAATCTTCCGACGTCCCTTTTGTTTGGGCATCTGATATGAATTTCCTGATGTGAACCCTAAGCGCTTCCATCAAAGAAGTGTATTCGTCGATAGGTGGTATGTTTTTTCCCATGAAGGTAAGCGTATTGCGTTCCCGCCGTATGTGTTGCTTTGCGACACCTGTTTTGGATTTTTCTTTTCCAGAAAATAGTTCCCGCAGAAACCCCTCGTGTTCATCAGGAGTCTCGGAGTTGCTTCGTTGGAAGGCTAATTTGTAGTCCATAACGAAATGCTTTGTAGAAATCTGCGTTTCGAAGCTCATTCTTGCCTCAAAAGGCATATCAGTGAATGGTGGCGTGTGTGGGATACTACTGCCACTTCCAGACAACGTATCACCAGCCAGGAGAGACTCGACTTCTTCGCCGGATGGGTAGAAAAAATTACCAATATACCCAAAAATTTCCAGGAAATTTGATTTTCCGCTGTTGTTTGGGCCTACGATGACATTGAAGTCGCCCAAGGGGACTGTGCAGTCGATGAGGTTCTTATAGCCCTTGATTTGCATTTCCGTAATTTTCATAATACACCTCTGTTTTTAATGACATTAAGCAATTAATGGCTCAATTATGAGCATCTTATACATAATCGACATAGAAAAACCAGTTAATTATCATTTTTTATTTTAATATTTGAGATTCTCATTCGTAATTCCACCCCAGTTGGCCTGCTGTTCAAAATCTGAAATGGAACTTTCTTCTTGCATCGCAGTGGGTTGTGGCTAGACT
>JAOZNE010000300.1:0-2218 GCA_029933955.1 Phycisphaerae bacterium | reverse complement strand
GACTCATGTGTCGCACTTGGGAGTTGAATCCGCCATTTCTATCAAATATTGCATCCTGTGCTTCTTTCCTTCGACGGCAGAGTAATTGAACGGACACAATTAACATCGCGCCACTCGAAGTTCGAGTAGCTGACGGACTTACCGCTATCATAAGCCTACATTGATACTCTACTCCAAACATGGTTCGGTCAAGTTTTTTTTTGCCGCCAGCTGGCGGGGATTTTCAGCCCAGCACTTATTTGTGAGCCTTCGAAGTATCATTCTTGTGTTTCGGGTTAATGTTTTATAGCGATTTGTAAATAAGTGCTGGGTTGAACTGTACCTGGCGGGGGGGTAAAATGGCGGGGTGCTTGGAAACAGGAACATGAAAATATTTAACGCTGCTGGCATGACGGGGAGATTGCTCCACCTGGCTTTTTGTGCGTGCGTTGTCTTGGCTGCGGAGTCTTTCTGCGGGTCTGCTGCGCGCGCGGGCGAAGCTGCTGATAGCAAAGACAAGCCCGCCCAGGCTGGGCCTATCAAGCTGGAACAGCTGAAAAGCTCGCAGATTCAGCCCCGGGCAAAAAAACCCGTTGCCCCGCCCAGGCCTGCTGAAACCATGCCCTCCCAATCCACCCAGCCCGCACAAACCAGGCCTAGCGTCGCCCGCGACGAGGTCTCGCGGATGCTCATGGAAGACCCTGTCGTGCCGGTTACTGTCGCCAAGGGGTACCAACCCCGCCGAAACGAACGGAACGAACCTCTGCCTATAGAAGGCAAGGCTGTGGTGAACCGGACGGGGAAAATTCACATGGACAAAACCTCAGGCTGGCTGATTATGACGTTCGACAACACACCCGGGCAAGATTGGCTGACGTCGCGCAGGCTCTTGCCCTGTCAGCTGTTGGAGAAGGTCGAGCAGGCTATCATAGCCAGGCCTGATGCGAAGTTTACCGTCATCGGCGAGACAACCGTCTACAATAAAAACGCCTATATGATGCTCCAGCGGGCAGCGATCGCGGAAGACGCCCCCGCCAAGCCAAGCCCGCCGACAGCAAAAAAACCCGCTGCATCTGCAAACAAAAAACCCTCCTCTGGCAGTTCGCTCATTGAAGCCATGCTCAAGGACAAGCCTACCACCGCGCTGCGAGTGGTTTCCGATCCGAAATCAAAACAAAAAATCGCCGCCCAACAGAACGCCCGTTCCGTAGCTCCGCCCAGCGGCAAGCCTTTAAGCGCGGGAGGCCGGGCTGTGGTCATCGACCGAGTGGTCAGGCTGGTCAAAGACCCCACAGGCCAATGGTGGACAGCCCGGTTCCAAAGCGACAACACCCTCCGCGAGCCACCCCTGCGAGTCTTGCCGAACAGCATTCTCACCAAGGCGGTGTACCTGAACAGGCAGATGGGCCAAAGCTCGCTCAAGCTGAGAATCTCCGGCGATATCACACAATACAAAGGCAGACGATATCTCCTGATGCGAAAAATGTTCCCCCAAAGAGACCTGGAACAGTTTTGAAAAGCAAATACGAAATACTAATATCGAAATACGAAACAAATACGAATATCAAAATTCAAATGTTCAAAACAAAAACAATTCGTAACCGTTCACAATTTTTTTGTTTTAGCTCCTACGGAGCTGTCCATCTCACCTACTGATTATGGGATGGCTGTGAAAAAGAAAAACAGAAAAAATGGATTCCCGCTTTCGCGGGAATGACAAAAAAAAGAAAAACAAAAATTCGTGTCATTCGTGTTCTGATGTTTTTCGCTTTTACTGACTACTGACTACTGACTACTGAAAAAAATGGATAAAGAAACGCGACAGCCTGACAATATCGAGTTGACCGCTTTGACTGCTCATCAGTTGCAGTCGCCCCTGGCTGCGGTGAAACATCTGCTGGAAATGCTGCTTGGCGATTACGTCGGGCCTGTGTCCGGACGGCAGAAGGAGCTGCTCGCCCGGGCAGCTGAGCGGTGCGACCAGGGCGTCGAGACAGTTCGGCGGATGCTTGCTATCGCGCGGGCACAGCAGGAAACCGCCGGCGAAGAGGCCGCTACCGACCTGGTAGCTGTGCTGCACAAAATCCAATCGCAATACGCCCACCAGGCCCAGGCTCGGAACATCAAACTGACGGTGGATATAGACGCCCGGGCCACCTGGGCTTCCTGTCAGGAGGCAGCCATCACCGAAGCTCTCAACGCTGTGGTCAACAACGCTCTGAAATACACGCCCGACCAC
>JAOZNE010000299.1:0-2221 GCA_029933955.1 Phycisphaerae bacterium | reverse complement strand
GAAAGCTCCATTTGCTCGGCCCGAACACGGATTCAAACTGCTGGATCTGTTCGGATGTGATATTTAGGGCAATGTCATCACGAGCCGAATCCGGCCCTTGTTTGTTTGTGTGCTTGTTGCCTGTATCCATATTGCCGGCAATGACATGATAAGGGATACCCATTGAATCAAAATCAGCTTTCATGTCTTCCAGTTCCCACTTGTGAATGCTGCCGTCGCGCGTGATATCTCCGCCGACCAGCAGCAGCTCGGGATTAAGCTCCAGTATCTGCTTGCGAGCCTGCTTCCAGTTCTCCATCAACGACGGGTCATATCGATACGACCTGGGCGAGCCAGGCTGTATGTCAGCTACGTGTATAAATGTCCAGGGCTTCATATTACTTTCCTTAGCTTTTACATGTTTTTGTCAATTGATGTTATTTTCCATTAATTGCATATCGTCATGCAATATAAAAGTATTGTTGCATCCACTCAAGTCCGCTCTCTTTCATATCGCCGCTTCCAGACACAAAATACTTTGCGAACTTTGTCTGCCACTTTTTGTTGATTTCAGTTTTACCCAGTTTCTCAAGCGACTCCTGCGGATTTTCGGCTTCGAAATAACCGATAATAGAGGATGCGCGCCTGTTCACGAAAAGGGAATAGTTCTTAATCCCAGCCTCCGTGATGGCCTCCAGCATTTCAGGCCAGACCTGATGCGCTGCCAGATAGTCATCCAGCAGCTCTTCTTTGATTTTCAGTGTGAAACAGACTCGCTCCATGTTGCCCTCTTTATTCTTTTTAATGTTTTATCAATAACTCCGTTTAGCGTTCTGTGTATTCGTTAAGCAGGCGAAGATAGATGCGATAGTTCTCCAGAGAAACTTCAGGCGGGGTCTGATGATCGACACTGGGGATGAAGCCGCCGGCCTTCATGATCGGCGACAGTCTCTCAAATTCCGCCCGCATGGCATCTTCGCCATGCTTCATAACCATTTTATCATAATGGCCAATCATTGCAAGGTTGGGAAACTGTTTGCGTAAAGCCATACCGTCGACACTCGCCTGTCGCTCCAATGGCAGCACTCCATTAACCCCGTTATCAAGCAGCCACGGAACAAGAAGTGTTACATCGCCATCGGTATCTACGATGGTAAATATATTCATTTCCCTGGCACGTGCCAGCATTTTTCCGTAATAGGGTGACATATATTCATTCATCAGTTGCCGCGAGATCATGGGACCCTTGTTGTATGACATATCTTCCGCAACAGTCATGAATGTCGGAGACCCGATTTTCTCAATCTGATCTAGTAAATTCATATTGAATTCCAACAGGTCACTGTTGATTTTGTGCAGGAGCTCCGGCTGATCATAAAAAGCCAGCATCAGCTTGTTAAAGCCCATGAGTGTGCGCGGAAACCAGAAATACCCTTCCAGCGTAATCCATATCACCGCTTCGCCGTTTTTCTGACGATCCAGCCACGGCTTCATCTCTTCAATAGCTTTGCTGTGGTCCGGAAACAGCTTAGAGCGATGCTTCAGGTAATCGTCCATGTTCGAGACGATGCCTTCCACATGATGCTGTTCGGCCTCAATAGTTGCATCTGTTGTGCTGAACCAGAATTGTTTGTAAGGATCCAGTCCTAAATATTCATGTATCTCAAAAATATCCGTCAGATTTGCAGGCAGTCCCTCGCTATGCCAGCGTTCAATAGTCTTATCCCACCACATTGCCCACTCCCAACGCGGGAGACGATCTACTTCTTGAAAACTCATAACGGCACGAAAACGTTCAATATGTGTCATAGTCATAATTTCTTCCTTTTGATTCCCATACAGGAAATATGTATTCTATATAATAATCCCACCCGAAAAAACGATACGGGGGGTAGTACCCCCTTACGTGGATAATAAAGGGTTATTTGTGAGTCGCGCGAAGTCTGGTCTTATCCAGGCTCATATTCTTCTGCTTGCTCTTTAGCCGTTGTCTCATTCATGGCATAGACCGGAAACGGGCAATGACCGAACATTATATCCCAGTCCACCTTGTTCCAGTATTCGCGCCCTTCGTAAAAGGCTAGAATATTTTCCAGATATTGACGCAGACAACGGCTGCCGACTCCCATTTTATGACTGATCATCCATAGCACGCCTAAATCCGAGACATGCTCGACACAATCGGCGAAATGGCCTGCTGCTTCAAGTGTCCGCTGCTCGATACATTTTGCTTCTTCCACGA
>JAOZNE010000078.1:0-8681 GCA_029933955.1 Phycisphaerae bacterium | reverse complement strand
AAAACAGAAAAGAAAAAGAATGGATTCCCGCCTTCGCGGGAATGACAAACAAAAAAAACAAAAATAAAAAAATAACTTCATGCTCTTCATGTGCTTCATGTGCTTTATGGTGAGCCTTGGTTTTTGAGCTAACCGGTCGATTAGAGGACTGAATCGTGAATGGAAGAATCGTAGCTGTCTTTGGAAATATGGTCGTCGCCTATACCGATGGCGATATTGTGCAGAACTCGGTTGGCTATTGCTGTCGTGAGGACGGTGCGCGTCTGCTGAGTGAGGTTATTCGCGTGCGAGGCCGGCAGGTAGACCTGCAGGTTTTCGAGGAAACGCGAGGCCTGAAGATCAACGATGTCGTCGAGTTTCACGACGAGATGCTATCGGTAACGCTAGGCCCGGGCCTGCTGGGGCAGATATACGATGGCTTGCAAAACCCGCTGCCTCGCCTGGCAGAGGCCGAGGGCTTCTTCCTCAAGCCCGGCAAGTACATCGCGGGCCTGGACACGGAAAAAACCTGGGACTTCACACCCACCGCCAAGCCCAGCGATACCATCACCGCTGGCGACGCGATCGGCACATGTCCGGAAGGTATTTTCACGCACAAAATCATGGCTCCGTTCACGCTGATGGGCGACTGGAAACTCAAAGATATCGTCCCGGCGGGCAGCTATACGGTGGACCACCAAATCGCTACGCTCACAGGCCCGGACGGCACGGAAATCGCGGTTACCATGCAGCAGGATTGGCCCGTCAAGCGAGCCTTGGCTATCTGCAATCGCCGTCTCATGCCGACCGAGCCGTTGTGCACCCGCGTGCGGATTATCGACTCGATGTTCCCCATCGTCAAGGGTGGCACATACTGCATCCCCGGGCCATTCGGCGCGGGCAAGACGGTCTTGCAGCAGATCACAAGCCGACACGCCGAGGTCGATATTGTGATTATCGCAGCTTGCGGCGAGCGGGCTGGCGAGGTCGTCGAGACCATCCGCGAGTTCCCCGAGCTTACCGACCCGCGCACCGGCAAGAGCCTGATGGAGCGGACGATTATTATCTGCAACACCTCCGCCATGCCCGTCGCAGCCCGCGAAGCTTCGGTCTACACCGCCGCGACGCTGGCGGAGTATTATCGGCAGATGGGCCTGGATGTGTTGCTCCTGGCAGACTCGACCAGCCGATGGGCACAAGCCATGCGCGAAGTGTCAGGCCGACTTGAGGAAATCCCCGGCGAGGAAGCATTCCCCGCGTATCTGGAAAGTCGCATCGCAGGCTTCTACGAACGGGCTGGCTCGCTGGAGCTGAAAGACGGCACGGTCGCCTCGATGACCATCGGCGGGACGGTCAGCCCAGCTGGGGGCAACTTCGAAGAACCCGTAACCCAGGGCACGCTAAAAGTCGTCGGCGCTTTCCATGGCCTCAGCCGAGCGAGGTCCGACGCAAGACGATATCCCTCGGTAGACCCCCTGGATTCGTGGAGCAAATATGTCGGCATTATCGAGCCTGAAAAAGTCGCCCAGGCCAAGGCTATCCTTCATCGCGGCAATGAGGTCGCCCAGATGATGACGGTCGTCGGCGAGGAGGGCACGCCGATTGACGACTTTACGACGATGCTAAAGGGAGACTTCTTCGACAACTGTTATCTCCAGCAAAACGCCTTTGACGACGTCGACGGAGCCACGGCTGCGGATCGACAAAAATATGTCTTCGACAAAGTCCTGGCTGTGCTGGAAACGGACTTCGACTTCGACGACAAAACCAAAGCCCGCGACGCGATGTTCAAAATTCAAGACATCTTCCGAAGCTGGAACTACCAGGCAGCTGACAGCGACGAATACAAGAAAAGCATAGAGAAAATCGATGCGTTTTTGGAAGCAAAGGGAAAAGAATAAATTCCCAATGTCCAAACACCCAATGACCATTGAATGACCAAAAAGAAAAACAGAAAAAGAACCACGAATGAACACTAATGGACAGCAATGTTAGACACGCTGCATATTCGTGTTTATTAGTGGTTCTGAATTCGGAAATTTGGAATTCGTCATTCGTCCGAAGGACATAACATGAGAAAATACTACGATGAAATAACGCGTATCGCCGGCAATGTGGTTAGCATCACTGCCAGCGGGGTTGGCTATGATGAATTGGCGGTGATTACCACCGCTCGCGGAACCAGCCTGGCCCAGGTCATCAGGCTCGAGGGCGACCAGGTTTCGCTGCAAATATTCGCCGGCACACAGGGCGTCTCGACGGGCGACAAGGTTCGCTTCCTCGGCAGGTCCATGCAGGTGCCCTTCTCCGACGACATGCTCGGCAGAGTGTTCAACGGCTCGGGCCAACCTCGGGACAATCGCCCCGCGGTGGAAGCCCAGCAGGTGGAAATCGGCACGCCCGCGGTAAACCCCGTCATGCGACGAATGCCCGACCAGATGATAGACACGGGCATACCGATGATCGATATTTTCAATTCGCTCGTCGAAAGTCAGAAGCTCCCGATATTCTCCGTCGCCGGCGAGCCTTACAACGAGCTGCTGGCCCGCGTGGGCTTGCAGGCCAAGGCTGATGTCATAATCCTCGGCGGCATGGGGCTGCGACACGACGACTACCTGAAATTCCGCGACACCTTCGAAGCTGGCGGCGTGCTGGGCAGAACTATCATGTTCGTCCACACCGCAGCAGACCCCGTCGTCGAGTGTCTCCTCGTGCCCGACCTCTGCCTGGCTGTCGGCGAGGCTTACGCCCTGCAGGGCAAGCGAGTGCTCTGCCTGCTGACGGACATGACAGCCTTCGCCGACTCGCTGAAGGAAATCGCTATTACGATGGAGCAGATTCCGTCCAACCGAGGCTACCCCGGCGACCTCTACACGCAGCTGGCTAAGCGGTACGAAAAAGCGGTCGACTTCGACGGAGCAGGCTCGATGACGCTCCTGGCCTGCGTTACCATGCCCGGCGACGATGTAACACACCCCGTGCCAGACAACACGGGCTACATAACCGAAGGCCAATTCTATCTCCGCAACGGCAGAATCGAACCGTTCGGCTCGCTCAGCAGACTGAAGCAACAAGTCAACGGCGAGACGCGCGACGACCACCGCGCGATAATGGATGGGTGCTTGCAGCTATACGCCAACTGCCGGGAAAGTCGAGAGAAACGCGACATGGGTTTTGAGATGTCCGACTGGGATCAGAAGTTGTTGAAATATGGCCAACTGTTTGAGGACAAGATTATGGATTTGTCCGTAAACATCCCGCTATGCGACGCCCTGGACCGCTGCTGGGAAATCCTGGCCAGCTGCTTCGAGCCAGTAGAAACCGGCATCCGCCGAAGCATCGTCGAAGCTCATTGGCCAAAATGATTTCGGATTTCGGATTGGAAACAGAAAACATATGACGCCGGAAGAATTAAAAACACGAACGAAAACTTTTGCCTTGCGGGTGATTCGCCTCGTGTCGTCTCTTCCGCACAATATGCAAGCCAATATCATTGGGCGACAACTACTCCGGTCCGCAACCAGCGTGGGTGCCAATTATCGGGCGTCCTGCCGAAGCAGAAGCGACAAGGACTTCCTGGCCCGGATGGGCATTGTCGAAGAAGAAGCTGACGAAACTATGTACTGGATGGACTTGCTCGTTGGGAGCAATCTTGTTAAACAGGAAAATATTACCGATTTAATGCAAGAAGCCGAAGAGATTCCGAAAATTATGATTGCCTCGATACGAACCACAAAGGCCCGGATATCGCGGAGCAAAAATCAGAAATCCGCAATCAACAATCCGAAATCCCAAATCCGAAATAAATAAAACTGTGGCGAAGAAAATAAAACTAACTCGGCCTGAGCTTAAGCGGCATCGCGACGCGTTGCAGCGTTTTGAGCGGTATTTGCCTATGCTGAAGCTCAAGCAGCAGCAGTTGCAGATGATGGTGCGCGAGGTAGCCCTCGCTTGCCGCCGGGCTAGCGAGGCAGTGCAAAAGGCCCGCGAAATTTTCGAGCCATATAAAGCTATCCTGGCCGACCGGGCCGGCGTGAATGTCCAAGAGCTAGCCAAGCCTGTCGAGGTGCTCAAAGACCCGGAAAATATCGCGGGAGTTGTCGTGCCGGTTTTCCGCGGCGTAGAGTTCCCGCCCGTGTCGTACAGCCTATTTGCCACGCCCCCCTGGGTGGACGGAGCCTTACGAGACCTGCGGGCCATCAGCTCCAAGCAGGCAGAGCTTGAAGTCCGCCAGGAAGAACACAACCTGCTGCTGCGAGAGCTGACGAAAATTGTCCAGCGAGTGAACCTGTTCGAGAAGCTCATGATACCCGATGCCCGCGAAGCTATCCGACGCATCCGCATCGCACTGGGCGACGAGATGACCGCAGCGGTCGGCAGAGCGAAAATCGCAAAGGGCAAAATCCTCAAAAGCGAAGAAACCATCTACGGCGGCAAGGACGACGGCGACAAACCAGCGGAGGCCAACGCATGATCGTCAAAATGGTCAAAGTGATGATAGCTTCCCGGGCTGATGACAGAGATCGGCTGATGGAGATTCTGCGTAGCTGCGGCGTGGTTCATATCCTGCCGGTAGACCCCGAAACTGCCCAGGCCAGCGAGGACGCGCGAGCCAGACTGGACATTATGAACCGGGCGGTGGGGCAGTTGCGACACTACACTCCCGCTGGCCAGGTGCCGGAAATTAGCGCCCAGGAAGCTGCCAACCAGGCCCTGGCTGTGCTGCGACATAGTGCGGAAAATCAGAATCGCCTTACCGCCTTGTACCGCCATATCCAGCAACTGGACATCTGGGGCGACGCCAGGCTGGCTGACATCGACTCGCTAAAACAAGCGGGTGTCTCGCTGGAGTTTTACCTCGTTCCCACCGCGGAGCTGTCGGATATCCAGGCCGAGCTTGCCTGGCCATTGGCTGGGGCGACGGACAAAGCCCAGACCATCGTCGCGGTGGTTCGTCAAGGCCAGGGGGATGAAAAAATTCTCCCCGCCTCAGCTGAGCTTATCGACTTGCCCGCGCGGGACAGGCCTGACCTGCAGGCCGAGGCTGCGGAAATAGACGCCCAGCTGAAAAGCGCCGAAGCTGAGTTGGCGGGCCTGGCCAATCTGTTGCCAAGCATGGAACGGGAACTTGTCCAGCTTCAGTCTCACGCGGATTTCCAGGCTGCTGTCAACAGTGGGCTGAGCGACCAGGCTATCTATGCCGTGCAGGGTTGGGTGCCGAAGAAGCAGGCCAATGACCTGGCTGCGGGCATCGCTGCGGCGGGCCTGAGCGTCGCGGTGCGGCAGCTCGCCCCGGGCGAGGACGATCAGCCTCCCACGCTGGTGGAGTACGCCTTCTGGGCCAAGCCTATACAAGCACTGTTCGCCATCCTCGGCACGACGCCGGGCTATCGCGAGTATGACCTGGCGCCGTTTTTTATGATAGCCATGCCGATTTTCACCGCGATGCTCGTCGGCGACGCGGGGTATGGCCTAATCTTCACGCTTGTCGGCGCTCTGTTCTATGGCAAGTTGAAAAAGCTCACCAGCCCGGCAGCACCGCAGTTAATATTGGTCTTCGGCCTGGCCACGATGGCGTGGGGCATCCTCACAGCCAACTACTTCGGCATCACGCCCGACGCCCTGGCGAGCATGGGTGGCTTTGCGTCCGTTCAGGCTATGCAAGCGGGCCAGGGCCTGTTCGCGATGCTCGGCAGCGTGGTAACAGCAGCTGGCGTGCTGTGGCGCAGCGACCCGGAGGCTGCCCGCAATATCGTTATGAAAATCAGCTTCGGCCTGGCTTGCGCGCAGCTGGTAACCGCCCATCTCCGCCAGGCTATCGCACTACTGCCCGGTCTGAAAGGCTTGGCTGAGCTTGGCTGGTGCGCGTTTCTGGTCGGCATGTTTGGCTTGGTGTGGACGCTGTTTTTCCCCAGCCCGGTCATGCCGCCAATGGTCATGCAATGGCTACTCATCGGCGGTGGAGCTGCGGTGGTGCTGATGAGCTACCCCAGTAAAAACCCGCTGAAAATGCTGGGCCTGGGCCTGGTCGGCAACATCATGCCGATGATAGGCACCTTCTCCGACACGATGAGCTACATCCGTCTGATGGCAGTGGGCCTGGCGAGTTTCTATATAGCCTCAGCCTTCAATGGCCTGGCTGGGGACGTGGCGAAGGTCTCGCCCGTGCTCATCATCGCATCGGTGGTTATCCTGCTGGCAGCCCACGCACTGAACATCATCCTCTGTCTCATAGCTATCTTCGCGCACGGCGTGCGACTGAACATGCTGGAGTTTTCAAACAACGCAGGCGTACAGTGGACAGGACATCCATACACACCGTTCGCTGTGAAAAAGTAATCAGAGATCAGTAAAAACAAAAACAGCAAAAAAACCACGGATAGACACGGATGTGCACAGATGTTTGAAACTACGAAATATATGGCAGATGACGAATTTCGAATAATGAATCAATGATGAATAACGACTAAAAAAAGAAAAAGAATGGATTCCCGCTTGCGCGGGAATGACAAAGAAAAAACAAAAATTCGTGTCATTCGTGGTATCTGTTTTTTGTTTTTACTGATTACTGACGGCTGATAACTGACAACTTTTTTACGAAAAATATTGGAAAGGAAGTAAACATGGAATGGTTAGGTCAACTCGGATTCGCGTTACCTTTGGGGCTTGGTGCTATCGGTAGTGCGTTGGGTATAGGAGCCGCAGGCCGGGCTGCTGCGGGAGCCTGGGCAAAGGAAGCCAAGGCTGGCAAGGGTATGAACTTTTTGTACATCGCCCTGACCGGCATGCCGCTGTCGCAGACGATCTATGGCTTTGTGCTGATGCTCGTCGTCCTCAAAGGCGCGATGTATGGCGATGGCGGCGGAATAGGCCAGATCGTCGCAGAGAACCCCGGCGCGATGTTCAGCATCGGTCTGGCTTGTGGCCTGGGCGAGCTGTTCAGCGCATGGATGCAGGGCGTTATCGGCGCTGCGGGCATCCGGGCGATGAGCGAAGCTGACGGCAAGCCGTTTACGTTTACCATCATCGCGATGGGCATTGCCGAGACGGTCGGGCTGTTCTCCTTCGTCTTCATGTTCATGATGATGCCGTAAACCGGCGGGCGTAGGGGTTGCTTACCGCCTCGGCTTCGGTGGCCTGGGGCCTTTAAGCTCTACGGTTTCGCTGGGGTTGCGGTACGTTCGCGGACGGATCGGCTTGCGAGTGCGTCGGCCAGAGTGCGAGGTGTGTAGCGTGCCGCGGGGCTTCTTCCAGTGTTTTCGAAAGTAGCTCATCGCCACCTCCGGGTGCCTGTCGTGCCCGGCCCCGGCGATGATGTCTGTGTCTACGCGGAATCCCCGGCTACGCAGATAGTCAATAGCTTTGCGTGACTGATCGACGATCGTCCCCGGGTCGTGCTCGCCGTAAAAAACCATAACGGGCATCTTGATGGCATCAGCCAACGGGTACCAGCCATCGGTATTGGCACGGTTGAAGTTGCAGTTCTGCGCGACGATTACGGTAAAAACGTCCGGGTGCCTCAGCCCGACCCAGTAGGCAGGGAACCCGCCGCCGGAGAAACCGGTAATCATAATGTTCGACCGGTCGAGGTTGTATTTATAGCTTAGCTCGCTGAGGATGCTCAGTATGCTTCGCTCGTTGACCATCATTCCGCTGACAGGCCCGTCGCCGAAAATGCCGTCCGTGCCGTCCAGTGTCGGCGCGATGATAATGCAGCCATACTTTTCGCCATAGCCTCGCCAGGTATCTATATGGTGCCTGGCCACGTCGTACGGCGGCGTGCCATGACACGAGATAATCACCGGTGCGGGCTTGTTGTGATTGTAGGTTGTAGGGACGTAGAGATAATACGACCGACCCGTAGCTGGGTCGGTGTACAGCCAGGGGTCGTCCGTCTCGACAGGCCCCGGCGGAACGTAGCACCCGCCGAGCGCCGCAAGGGACAAAACCAAAACTAATTTCGACAACCACGCCATATTCGTGTCCTGAATCGCTCGCCAGCCAGCCGTCCGAAATTGGCTATCGGTGCGATTGGTTTTTCTATTTCACTCGTAACGATAAATTTTATTGCAAAAACATTTGACCGCATAGAATACACATCAGGGCGACAAAACGAAAGTCTTTTTATGCGAAGTTCACCACCAGGGTGGATTGCTAAAAAAACAAGCCAGTTTTATGCGTGCAATAACAAAAACGATACAAGCCCAAAAAAACGCGGCAATATAAGCATAAAAACGGTCTTATGTATATTTACATATTCGCATATATTTATTGGTTTTAAAAAAAACCATCGGCTATTGTGTTTGTTTGAAAAAAGAACTGCAAAAAAACCTCAAAAAAACTTCATTTACGCGACGTATTATGTCGAAAAAGAATTTGAATAAAACACAGGTTTTCCTTGCACTCTGGCGCAGCTCGTAATTTAATGTAGGCGTAAGCTTTTTGAAATGTTGCAGCATGCGTTTTGTAATTTCACCACCTGGACGATTTTGTCGTCAGAAGTCTGACGCGTACTTATAAGGTTTGCCGTAGGGTTAACCAATGAATCACAACGTAGGAGAAATTGGAAATGGCTAAGAAAGCAGCGAAGAAAAAAGTGGCGAAGAAAAAGGTTGCCAAGAAAAAGGTAGCCAAGAAGAAAGTCGCGAAGAAGAAAGTCGCGAAGAAGAAAGTTGCCAAGAAAAAGGTAGCCAAGAAGAAAA
>JAOZNE010000077.1:0-8751 GCA_029933955.1 Phycisphaerae bacterium | reverse complement strand
AGGTGGCGTTGGACGGAACGAAGATAAAAGCCAACGCCTCGCTGGCTGCGAATCGTACGCTGGAGACGAGAGGAAGATGGAAAATTACCCTTCGTCTTCCTGGCTCTCAGCCAGGGCTTCCAGTGCGGAGATTGGGTCTTCGTCCATTTCCTCACCGCCAGCTGCCGCGGAGAGCGCGTCGATGTCGCTACCGGTTTTGGATGGAATAAGCTCGCCCGTCGCCAGCTCCATCTCGTCGCTGCTGGCCAACGAGTCCGCGGGCTTGCCGTCCACCTGCACCGTCATGACGACCGGGCCTATGGTCAGCCTGTCCCCCGCAGCCAGGCCCGCCTCCTCAATACGTTGATTGTTGACGAACGTGCCGTTGGACGAGCCCAGGTCTTTCACCCGCAGCACGTTTTCCTGCATAGTAATCTGGCAGTGCTGCCGCGAGCAGCTGTCCAGCGGAATGCGGAGGTCGCACTCTTTGCCCCGGCCTAGCGTGGTCGCTGCCTTGGTCAGAGGGATGACTTTCTTTTGACCATTCGTCTTCGAGATAAGTAGGTTTACCTTCATAGGTCTGTTCCTGTCGCTAAATTATCCCTGAAATAAACATTATAATCGTATAAGGTACCCCTCAGGATAAATGCTATGGGCAAGCACTGCAAGAAAAATCAGTTGAAGAAATTTCGCGATTCCTCGCTCGACCAACCGCTCCGGGCCGGGGCGTTGTATGTCCATGTTCCGCTGTGCCTGTCCAAGTGTCGCTATTGCGATTTTTATTCCCTCCCCGCCAAGCCAGGCCAGGGCGATTTTGTTGTCAGCTCCCTGCTCGACGAGTTGGCGATGCGACGAGACAGCCTCGCCCAGGAGCTGCGGAGTATTTTCGTAGGCGGGGGTACGCCCACCGCTCTGGGTGCCAAACCCCTGGAGAAATTGCTGGGGGCATTGGCCCAGCTTGCCTCGCCGGGCCTGACGGAGTTCACCGTCGAAGCTAACCCCGCCACGGTGGACAACACCATCGCAGCTGTAGCGAGCGGAGCGGGAGTTAACCGGGTTTCGCTGGGTGCCCAGTCGTTTGACGCGGGCCAACTGAAGCTGCTGGGCAGGCGTCATCAGCCGGGGCAGATAGGCCAAGCCTTCGAAATGCTTCGTCGCGCGGGGATTGAGAATATCAGTTTAGACCTTATATACGGCATCCCAGGCCAGTCCGCATCATCCTGGCTGAACAGCCTCGCCCAGGCCTTGTCGCTCGGGCCAAGCCATGTCAGCTGCTACTCGCTGAGCTTCGAGCCGGGCACGGAACTGTTCGACGACCGCCAAGCCGGGCGCGTCGCGGAGGTTGACGACGAGACCCAGCGGGAAATGTATTACCGCGCGATAGACCACCTGGCCCAGGCCCGGTTCGAGCATTACGAAATTTCCAACTTCGCCAAGCCCGCCCGCCAGTGCGAGCAAAACCTTACCTATTGGCGGAACCGCGAGTACCTTGGCATAGGCCCCGCCGCGTGCAGCTACCTCGCCGGCGAGAGACGCACCAACCTGCCCAACCTGCACCGCTATATCGAACACATCGAGCGAGGGACAGCCCCGCCGCACCACACCGAGCGAATCGTAGGCCGAGCTGCGATGGCAGAGACGCTCATGCTAGGCTTGCGACTTGTCGAGGGTGTGGACGTTGCGAGCTTCGCCGAGCGGTTTGGCCAAGGGCCGCAGGAAACTTTCCCGCAAAGTTTCCTGCGGTACATTTCGCTGGGCGCAGTCGAGCGAATCGCAACGCACCTCCGCATCGGACGAGAGTTCCTGTTCACCGCCGACACTATCCTGGCTGACATCCTCGCCGAAGCGTAAAACCGACGAGAAAATTTTGATCTTCCCGCTTCGCAGAGGTGGTCTGCCGGGCAGAGCGAAAATCTCGGGCCGTTTACGATGAGGATTCCCGCTGAAACGCCTGCCGGGACATATGCCGTCCAGGTGGGCTTTGTGAACGAAGCATATATTGGCGGGAAGCCGGCGGATCTGAATGTTGGGAAACTTGTGGTAACCTGACGGCATGCAGCTACCGGAGTTTGTGATGCCCGAGGGGCCCGGTTTTTCTGAGGTAATTGATCCTGTGAAGGCATACTCAACAAGCCTGTCAACTAATCAACCATGCTGCGATGTCTTTTGCCACGTGAGGCCTGGCAGTTGTTTTCGCGGCTGCCTGCATCGCAGCATGGCTCCCGGCGTCGCGGAGAATCGGCAACAGCTCCACTCGCAGTGCCTCGGCGTTGAGGGCCTGGTCGCAGCGGTCTTCGACTACCTTCGCTGCCCGGGCCTGGACAAGCTCGCCGGGGTTGAGATACTGCTGGCGATCCTTGTGGTGCGGGTATGGCATGACAACCGCTGGGGTGCCCGTAGCTGAAAGCTCCGCCACCGTCCCAGCTCCGCCTCTGCACAAAGCCAGGTCCGCCAAAGCCCAGGCCAGGTCCATCCGCTGACAATACTCCAAAATCTCCGCGTCAATAGCCATGCCCGCAAAGGCATCCCTCGCCTGGTCGAGCATTTTCGACCCGACGATAAACAGCATCTGCCACTCATCAGCCAGGCTCGAGAAATCGTCCGCCAGTGCGATAACAGCCCGCGTGATAGACTCTGCCAACTTGCTGCCGCCAAAAATCAGCAGCGTTTTTCGACTTGGCTTGAGGCTGGGAAAATGCTCCAACGCCTCAGCCCGGCTGCCCTCTAGCAGTGTCGGCCTGACCGGACAACCAACCGTCGAAACACGAGGCCTAAGCTCCGGCGCAAAACAATCACTCGTCGAGGCAAACTGCGTAAAAATAACGTCAACCCGGCGGGCGAGAAAACGATTAGCCTTGCCCGGCACGATGTCCGGATTCAGCATCGCGGTAGGCCTGCCTCGCCTGGCTGAGGCGTGGATGACAGGCCCAGCTGCAAAGCCCCCCAGGCCCAGCACGGCATGAGGCTGAAGGTCTTCCAGGAGATCGCGGGCGACCTTTTGCGACCTCAGCCAGGCTGCGAGAAACCGCGGGAGCTTCAGCGGATTGCCAGGCAGGGGCAACACGGGCTGGGGCACGATAACGTAGCCGGTCGGCTCGAGGATTCGCCTGTCGATAGTCCGCCTGCTGCACGCGAAAACGATATTCGCCGCTGGGTCCACAGCCTGGAGCGCCTCAGCCACCGCCAAGCCCGGATAAAGATGCCCGCCAGTCCCACCGCCCGCGAAAATATACGTGTTTCTATTCATAACATACCTCTGGAGTTGGTTGACTAATCAACCAATTCATCAGTCAACTAATTCTGGCCAAGTTCCGCTGGGGCTTGGCCTTTTGTTGCGACGGATGTTATCAGTGCTGCAGCGCCCGCCATGATAAGCAGGCTTGTTCCGCCAGCTGAGACGAACGGCAGGGATATGCCCGTGGTCGGCAGAAGCACCAGGTTGACCGCAATGTGCCCTATAGCCTGGATAATTATCGTCGCGCCAAGTCCGCCTGCCAGCACTCGTCCGAACCGGTCGGGCGCGCCGACGGCAGCTTTTCTGCAAAACATCAGCCACATCAGCAACAATACTATCAGCATGGCTGCGCCGCGGAAGCCCCACTCTTCGCAGAAACTCGCGAAGATAAAATCGGTGCTGTCCTCCGGCAGAAAGCCCAGCTTGCGGACGCCCTTGCCCAGGCCAACGCCAGTCCACCCCCCTGCCAATATCGCCAGGAGCGACTGGCGACCCTGATACGCGGATTGATTGGCGTGGCACCACGGGTCTAGCATAGCCTGGATTCTGCCCAGACGGTACGGCGCGGCAAGTATGAAATACCACCCCGCCCCCACCCCCGGCGGAACGATGGTAAACAGGTAATACCAGGGCACGCCAGCGAGAAACATCACCACGAATCCAGCTATGCAGATAAGCACCGCTGTGCCGAAATCCTGCGTGATAACCACCGCAGCGGAGGCGAGTATGCAAGCCAACGCTCCGGCGAAAGTCCAAAAACTGCGGACGTTGGTTTTCGCTCGCCCCAGCCAGGCTGCCAGGAAAATCACCAGCGAAATCTTGATAAGCTCCGAAGGCCCAAACCCGATGGAAAATTGCCTAGGCCCGATGCGAATCCAACGATATCGCCCGCCGACGGCATGGCCCAGACCCGGCACGAAGACCAACAGCCCCAGTCCAAGAGCCAACACCAACAAGCCCATCGCTACCCAGGGAACCGGCCCATCGCCGCCGCCGAAAAGTTTGCGGTAATCCAACTTGCCCCCGAGCACCAACACCCCCGCTGCGACCACGGCGAAGATAGTGTGGCGGACATCGACACGAGCATACCAAGGCCCCGGCTGGGCGACCGTAACCGTGGCCGAGTTCACCGCAACGACACCCAAAGCCAACAAGCCCAGGGTCGTCAGGACAATCGCCCGACCAGCCAGGCCGGGAGCGAACTCCGTCGATTCGATCTCCACAGGCTTCCCTGCCCGCACAAAGTTCATGCTCGCGAATCCTTTCCGCTGTATTCCGAAACACACTCGCTACATTGTAACCAGCCAACCAAAATTATACAGCAGAACTTTTGCAAATTTGTGCTGCTATTTGGCCTCCGCTTCGATGGCCTGGCCATATTTGGAGTTCACATATACGCCTGTGCGCGTGTGATATCGGCGAATTTTTTCCTTCAGGATGTCAATATCCTCTGCCCGGATATATCGCCAGGCTGGCAGGGACTCTCGCGGGATAAAAGCATTGCCCCTAGGCTCGCAGATGTAGGTCTTGCCCTCGTGGAGCACCTCGACCCAGCAATGCCCAACCTTCGAGTATCGAAACCGCAAGCCAAAGACCACCTCGGACTTGTAGCCCCGCCGTCGCAGCAGTTCTTGAAAATAAATAGCAATATCTTCGCAGTCGCCCCGGCCTAGCTTGGCGGTCTGGGCTGGCGTCTGCCAACTGTCATGTCCGGGCTTGTCAGCAAGATATTTTATCTGCCCGACGTCGATAACACAGGCGATGAAATCCTCCGGCACATAAACAGGCTCGCCCGCCCGGGCTGGGCTGGGGGAGTTTTCCGCGGGGGAAAGCCCCTTGCCCTCCGCACAGCCAAGGGTTGTCGTCAACAAACCACAGCCGAGGGCGACTGTGCTACAGACCAATATGATAATCCATTTTCGTTTCATAAAAACAACCGTTTACAACTATGCAAAAATTCACCATGAAGGACATAAAGAGCATGAAGTTCTTTTTTTGTCATTCCCGCGAAGCTTGTCCTCGACCCGATCGAGGAGCGGGAATCCAGTTTTTTCGTAGCATGGGCGTCTCGCCCATGTTTTTTTGCCGGGTGCCATTCATTTTCATTCGTGTCATTCGTGTTCCGCTGTTTTTTGATCAAAAAAAACAACCCGTGTAATCTTTTTTTAATCCGTGTAATCCGTGGACCGCTTTTCCTATCGCCTTTTTTTCCTATTGCCTATTGCTGTTTTCTTCTATTTTCCCACACAGAATCGTGCGAAGATTTTCCCCAGGATATCTTCGGTAACTATCTCGCCGCTGATGGTTCCCAGTTGCCCCAACGCTTCGCGAAGTTCCACCGCTACCAGCTCTGCTACGTCAGCTATTTCGTCAGCCCCGCCGAGAAGCTCCGCCGCTGCTATCGCAGCCTCGCCTGCCAGTTGCATCGCGCGTCGTTGTCGGTCATGGAGTCCCATCGCGCTGCCGGGCCTGGCCGAGGCCAGGTGAAGCGTCTTGGTCAATTTTTGTCGCACCGCGTCGAGTCCTTCGCCCGTAACAGCTGATGTATATATCGTCTCGTCGTCGACTTGGAGTTGCGAGATTTTTTTTTCGACGAGGTCAGCTTTGTTCGCCAGCAGCACCACGGGCACGGAGCGGTTGGTCGCTCGGAGTTTTTCGAGCAGCTCGTCATCGGCCCGGGTTTTGCTTCGCCCAGCCTGGGCGACGAACAATATCATATCCGCCTGCGCAACAGCCTGGCTGGCTGCGTCGTGGGCCATCGTTGCCAGCGAATCTGTTGGAGCTGTAAAACCAGCTACGTCCAGCAGGTTCACAGCCGAGCCGCAGGGCAGCGTCATCGTGGCGCTTAGCACATCACGTGTCGTCCCAGCCAGGGCTGAGGTTATCGCCCGGTCGGTCATAGCCAGGGCGTTTAGCAGCGAACTCTTGCCGACATTTGGCTCACCCGCGATGGCTACGCTGGGCAAGGAGGCAGTCTCGGGCATGTCGGTCGCGCCGCGGGCTGTGCGCCCCAGCCGAGCTGCGATGTCCCGCAGTTGACCAGCCAGGCGGGCGGGCGAGGCCAGCTCGATGCGTTCCTCCGCGAGGTCTATCGACGCTTCGACCGTAGCGAGAGTCTCAGCTATTTCACAGGCCAGGGTTTTGCAAAGCTTGCGAAGCTCGCCGCCCAGGGCAACCAGGCCCGCCCGCAGGTGCGACTCGTCGCTGGCTGAGATAATATCCGCCACAGCCTCAGCCTGGGAGAGGTCGACCCGCCCGCTAAAAAACGCCCGCGCGGTAAACTCACCAGCCTCTGCCAGCCTGGCTCCGCTGAGTATCAGAGCGTCGAGCAAGGCATTGACGATGGCGACGCAACCTGGGACGTGAAGCTCTATGAGGTCTTGTCGCGTGTAACTCCGCGGGCGGACGAACCGATACGCCCGGGCTGGGGCCTGGATATCATGCTCCGCCAAAACCACCCACCCGTCGGTAGACCGGAACCCGCCAAGCTCAGCCAATCCTGGCCCAGCCGAGCGAAACGTCGCCTGGGCTATCGCGATAGCCTTGGGCCCAGAGACACGCACCACTGCCCGCGGGCCAGGCCCAGCCGCGGAGGAAATAGCTGCGATAGTGTCTTCCGTACGAAACATGACAAGCCAGTATATCGCCAGCGAAAGAACGGATGAAGAGGAAAGTCGAAAAGCATGAATCAAGAGACAGAAAAAACGAAAAGTCAAATGTCCTCGGTTGAGTTTTCTGCTAGAATGTCGCCCATGACCAATACAGAAAATATAGACCGTAGCCAATACCGCAGTCCGCTGGAAAGCCGATACGCAAGCCTCGAGATGCGCGAGCTGTTTAGCGAGGCCAGGAAGTTTTCCACATGGCGGAAGCTTTGGTTGGCTCTGGCGAAGTCTCAACAGAAACTTGGCCTGGACATTTCCGACGAGCAGCTCCAGCAGATGCGCGAGCACCTCGATGATATCGATTACGCCGCAGCTGAGGAATATGAGAAAAAGTTTCGCCACGATGTGATGGCCCACATCCACGCCTTCGGCGACGTGGCACCGGCGGCGGCTGGGATAATCCATCTCGGCGCGACGAGCCAATTCGTCAACTGCAATACCGACATGATTCTCATGCGCGAGGCTCTTGAGCTGATCCAGGCCCGGCTGGTAAACGTCATCGACGCGCTGGGGCAGTTCGCCCAGCAGTGGCGAGACTTACCGACGCTGGGCTTTACGCATTTTCAGCCCGCCCAGATGACTACCGTCGGCAAGCGGGCGGCGCTGTGGTGCATGGATTTCATCCGCGACCTGCGGGATATCGAGTATCGCCTGGCGAACCTGGAGTTTCGCGGGGTCAAGGGCACGACTGGCACGCAGGCGAGTTTCCTGGCTTTGTTCGACGGCGACGGCAAGAAGGTCGCCCAGCTGGATCGCATGGTGGCCGAGGAAATGGGATTCGACCTGCTGGCTCCGGTTACGGGCCAGACCTATAGTCGCAAGATAGACGCCTCCATCGCCCAGGTGCTGGCGGGTGTCGGTGCCAGCGTGCACAAGTTCTGCAACGACGTTCGGTTGTTAGCCCATCGCAAGGAAATCGAGGAACCGTTTGCGACCTCGCAGGTCGGCTCCTCGGCTATGGCTTACAAACGCAATCCCATGCGGTGCGAGCGGGCAACGGGCCTGGCGAGATTTTTGATGGACATCTCGGCCAGTCCGCTGCACACCGCAGCGGAGCAATGGCTGGAACGCACGCTGGACGATTCTGCCAACAAGAGGTTGGCTATGAGCGAGGCGTTTTTGGCTGGGGACGCGTGTTTGCGAATCGTGGCCAATGTGGCGGGCGGGCTGGTGGTTTACCCCGCGGTTATCACTGCCAACGCCGCAGCGGAGTTGCCTTTCATGGCTACGGAAAACTTCATCATGGCGGGGGTAAAGGCTGGCGGCGACCGGCAGGAACTTCACGAGGTCATCCGCAAGCACAGCATCGCTGCGGGGCTACAGGTGAAACAGCAGGGCCTGGCCAACGACTTGATAGATCGCATCAAAGCCGAGCCTGCCTTTGCGAAAATCGACATCGATTCGCTGTTAGACCCAGCTACCTTCACGGGCCTGGCCTGCCAGCAGACCGACGATTTCCTCGCCCAGCAGGTTCAGCCCATCCGCCAAAAATACGCCAACATGCTAACCGACATCGGCGACCTGAAAATCTAGGGCATTCACGCGGTTACAGGTGTTTCAACGCGTATGTGGTTTGCCATTGCGTTTTTTCGCCGGGCTTGGCGAGCAGTCTGACGAACGGCTCGGGGCAGATCATAGCTTGCTGACAGTAGAGGTGAAATCGCAGCAGCGGAGAATTGCCCGATATGCGAACGGCGGTTTGCGTTTTCGTGTTAGCCAGCTCGAAGGCGTAATCCGCAGCTTCGTCGAAGCCCGTAAACACGCCCCAGGCAAAGTCGCCCACGGGGATGGCCTGGCTGAAAACGATGTCATTGTCGTCCGTCGCAACTCGGCCAAAGAATTCCTCGTCGCCAATTTTCGGAGCAAACGGCA
>JAOZNE010000298.1:0-2241 GCA_029933955.1 Phycisphaerae bacterium | reverse complement strand
TTTTACACGACCTACCCAGCCGAGGGCGGCTAGGCTACAGTTTTGCAATTGGCTCAGCCAGTAATGTTATTAAGCAGTTTCATTCCATTGTCATAAAACACGCCGTCTCGCTGCTTATCCGAGATGCCCACCCGCTCTGCTGCGTCGCGAATGGCTACCGCAATTTCCACGGCCATATAGGTGGCTCTTATATCATTAGACTTTACTCTGTAAGCACTATCGGGATATTCGTCCAACACCACATCCACCCAGTGGTCCATAACCCGCACGCGTCTGCCTTTCATCGCAGCTACCGGAAAATCGGTCGCATACAAAAGACGCTCGGCGCCGATTGCTTCCATCGCTATCTGGAGAGTCAGCGGATCCATGACCATCGAGGTGTCCATGCAGACATTGTTTAGATCCTTTATGGATTGGATGGCCATTTTCATTTCGGATGGCAAATAGCACCGTCCGCAGTGCGCCAGAACAATCTTGGCATTGGGGTAATCTCTTGATAGCCACTGAACCCCCCGCTGAATTTCGGGGTCAGCCAGCCGGCCGGTTCGGGGAACATGCAGCATGATAATCAAACCCAACTCATTAGCCAATGCCATCTCGTTATCGCTGAGCATATCTTCTATGCTCATGTCGCCATAATCGTCGCCCACCCAGTTCAGAAAAACTTTGTAGCCCAGAAAACCGCCGCTTCGCAATTGCTCTTTTAGTTGTTCACGAGGAACTTTGAAGTCCTTACCTGCCATAATCAGGGGATACAGGTTTTTATATTTTCGAGCGGCGGCAGCTACAAAGCGGGTGTCTTTTTCAAGGTCAACCGCTGGTGTCGGATAGCCGAAAACCACAGCTTTATATTCTTTGTCCGGAAAACATTGTTGTCCGTCAGCAAGAAGCTTTTCAGGCGGATAGTCTTCCGCGGTAACCATATACTTGCCACCATCCTTCTTGGTCTCCCAGGGTTTGAACTTCCAGTCTTCGCACGACCATGTATGGGTGTGAAAATCGAGGATTTTGTTCGGCAGCATCGGCGAGATTTCATTGTAGTAAAATTTCGAATGAATCTCTTTGCCTGGCATCTTTTTAGTTCCTTCCTAATGTTTCAGATTGGTTTTCACAACTGATGCGGCGAATGTCTTCCTCGGTGTCATATTTCTTCCACAGCGGTACAACAAAGAGCGGCAGAATAATCAGGTAAACCACCCAGCCTGCCAGCAGTGCCGGGACCAGGCCGATATGCTCTTGCAGCACATAGCAAGTGGTCATCATGGGAACAAGGCCCAGCATGGCCACCGGAATATGTCTGCACACAGTATATAGACTTAACCTGGCTTCATAGGCCACAATAACTCCCACCATTGGGAACACCGTCATAAACCCTTGCAAATGAGACTTGATGATGACGATAAAAGATATTACCAGAGCGATGGCGATGGTTTTTTTCCAGATTGGCAAAGAGCTTTGCTGCTTCGGTTCCAGAGGATGCGGCATGGCCGAATGCAGTATTGCTGCCACTGTGGAAACCGCAACCGCCGCTATCAAAAATGCCGTCTCGGTCTTGGGTATAACCATAGCGAGTATGCCGCCGATAACACAATACCCCAGTGCCGAAAGAATAATAGCCCATACGATAGGTAGTTTAAATTGTCGATAAAGAAACTTAACAGCAAAAGTATATAGCAGCAGAACGAGCAGGCCCGACAGATTTGTCGCATCAAGCGGCTGGCCGAGCGCCAAGACCGCAAAAGTGAAGGGAATCGGTGAAAGTAAAATAAACGCCTTCCACCTTGGATGAGGGATATAGGCTGCAAAGGTCCCTTTAACCGATACTACCACTATAAGTATTATGTCCCAAATTCCAATATTTGAAAATAAGTCAGGCATAGCTGTTTTTCTTGTTCTGCGGAATCGGATTGTTTCCCGCGTCGTCATGCCGATAGCCCTGAAGAAGGCCTGGCCGTCGCTGGTTTTTCCCGCAGCAACCCGCCCTATCCGCTACTTTTTACCTTGTACAGAACTGCTTGACATAATGTCGCATTGTGTTATATTCAAACATAATTGTCAAGGCAATTTCTCGAATTTCACAATTTTATTTGGGCTGTCGGGAATCGGTTATCAGTAATTACTCAAACTGACCGATTTTCAGCAATCCAACCGCGGGGTTGTTGACAGGTTGATTAGTTAACTGGTTGACTGGTTGACTGGTTGACTGGGAAAAGATCACAAAAAGATTACAAAACAAATACG
>JAOZNE010000076.1:0-8771 GCA_029933955.1 Phycisphaerae bacterium | reverse complement strand
AACCAGTCAACAACCCCGCGGTTGGATTGCTGAAAATCGGTCAGTTTGAGTAACCAGTCAATTATTTCACAACCAGGTTTACGAGTCGGCCTGGGATTATGATTTTCTTGACGACGGTTTTTTCTCCGATGGCGTCGTCGACTTTTTTCTGAGCCATCGCGGCGGTGAGGATGTCGTCCTGCGGAGCATCGGCGGGGACGGTTATTTTCGCGCGAACCTTGCCGTTGACCTGCACGGGCAGTTCGATTGTCGATTCGACCAACATGGCTTCGTCGTAGGTTGGGAACGGCTCGTGGGCTAGCGAAGCCCCGTGGCCTAGTTTTTGCCAAAGCTCTTCGGCGATGTGCGGCGCGAACGGCGCGAGGACCAGCACGAACCGCTGGGCCTGGGTTTTGTCAAGCCCGCCGGCTTTGAAACAGGTGTTGACGAACTCCATCATCGCTGCGATGGCGGTATTGAACTTCATCGCTTCGATATCCAGGCCTACTTTTTTTATGAGCTTGTGCAGGGCTTTTTCGACCTCTTCGCTCCCCTGGTCGCAGAGCAGAGCAGGCTGATTCTTTTCCTCGTTGTCGACGACAAGTCGCCAGGCTCGCTGGAGGAATCGGTGCAGGCCTGGCACGTCGCGGGTGTTCCAGGGCTTGGACGCGTCCAGCGGGCCCATGAACATTTCGTAAAGCCTGAATGTGTCAGCTCCGTATTGGCCTATGACATCATCGGGGTTGACGACATTTTTCAGGCTCTTGGACATCTTCTCGACGCTCTCGGTGAGCTTCTCGCCGTCCTTGTCATGCGGGCCATCTTCGCGGAAATCCACCTCGGTGTTTGGCACGCACACGCCCTTACCGTTGCGGTAGGTAAAACTGGTTATCATACCTTGGTTGAAAAGTTTGGCGAAAGGCTCGGGCGAGGAAACGTAGCCCAGGTCGAAGAGCACCTTGTGCCAGAATCGGCTATATAACAGGTGCAAAACCGCGTGCTCCGCTCCGCCGACGTAGAGGTCTACCCCGCCTGCGTCGCCCTTGCCCAGCCAATAGTCAGCTGAGGCTCGGTCGCAAAATGTTTCGGAATTTTCCGGGTCGAGATACCGCAGATAATACCAACAGCTCCCAGCCCATTGGGGCATGGTGTTCAGCTCTCGTCGGGCGGGTTTGTCGCATCGCGGACAGGAGACGCTAAGCCAATCGGTCATCTTGCCAAGCGGCGGTTCGGGCGGGGCGGTCGGGTCGTCGCTGACCGCTGGGCTAAAGTCGGCCATGGCTGGCAGCGTCAGAGGCAGTTGGTCTTCGCCCAGGGCGACAGCTCCGCAGTCGTCGCAGTGAACTATCGGGAACGGCTCGCCCCAGTATCGCTGCCTGCTGAAAAGCCAATCGCGCAACTTGTATCGCGTCTGGGCTCGGCCCAGCTCCCGCTCGGCGACGATTTCTATCATCCGGGCCTTGCCCTCTTCGGGAGCCAGGCCATCGATCGGCCCGGAGTGGATATATTCCAGCTCGTCGCTTAGCTCGGCGGTGCATTGCGGGTAGGGCGTCAGTTGCAGGTTCGGACAAGTCGCAGCTACGAGCTTGCTCAGCCCATCGGGGCCTACGAAAATCATCCGCTTAGTCTGGATCGACATTCGCAGAATCGGGTTTATATTCGGGTCATCGACGGCGGGGTTATAAACCCGGCCTGCTGGGGCGAAGCTGTCGATGTTGCCCGCACCGATACCCCGCAAAGCCGGGCAGAGGCTGGGGTCGTCCGTCATCGCTTTCCAAAGCATGTCGAACTGCTCAGCTGTCATTTCCGCGACGTATCGAGCGTCGTCTTCGTCGCGACGTCTGAGTATCGGGCGAATCGGCAGGGCGAATCGCATAGCGAATTCGTGGTCACGCGTATCGTGGGCAGGCACAGCCATGATGGCGCCGGTGCCGTAACCCATCATCACATAGTCCGCTGTCCATATCGGAATTTGCTCCTCGTTGAGCGGGTTGATCGCGTAGGCTCCGGTGAATACGCCGGTTTTGTCCTTGCCCTCGGTCATGCGCTCCAGGTCCGACCGGTTGGCAACCTGCTCGAGATAATCAGCTACGGCGTCTTGATGCTCGGGCGTTGTTATCTGCTCGAGCAACGGATGCTCGGGCGCGAGCACCATATAGGTCGCGCCGTACAGCGTGTCAGGCCTGGTTGTGTAGACGGTTATCGTGTCGCCTGCTGGGCTTGCGATTTCGAAGTCTACGCTGGCACCATGACTTTTGCCGATCCAGTTTCGCTGCATTATCTTGATAGGCTCAGGCCAATCGACCAGCTCGATATCTTCCAGCAGCCTGGTCGCGTAGGCGGTAATGCGGAGCATCCACTGCTTCAGATTTCGGCGGAAGACCGGGTAGTTGCCCCGCTCGGATTTACCTTCGTTGGTAACTTCCTCGTTGGCGAGAACCGTGCCGAGTTTCGGACACCAGTTGACCGGCACCTGAGCCATGTAAGCCAGGCGGTTGGTGTCGATAACCTCGCGACGCTCTTGCGGGGTAAGCTCGGCGAATTTTATATCCTCCGCGGGCAGCCCTGCGATGGCGGAGAAAGACCCGTCCGGCGGTGGTTCGACAACCCGCCCAGCCAGGTCCACCAACAGCTCGCCACTCTCGAGTTTGTTGATAAGTTCCTCGATAGGCCTGGCAGCGTCAGCCTGGGGGTCGTACCAGCTGTTGAACATTTTCAGAAAAATCCACTGCGTCCAGCGGTAGTATTCGACGTCGGTGGTAGCTATTTTTCGCGACCAGTCGTAGCTGAAGCCAAACATTTTTATCTGGCGTTCGATGTTGGCGATATTTTTTTCGGTGGTTTCTCGCGGGTGCACGCCATGCTCGACAGCGTACTGCTCAGCGGGCAGACCAAAGGAGTCGTAGCCCATCGGGTGCAGGACATTATAGCCTTTCATCCGCTTGTATCGGCAGACGATATCAGTCGCGGTGTAACCCTCGGGGTGTCCCACATGCAGCCCAGCTCCGGATGGATACGGGAACATGTCCAGCACATACATTTTGGGCTTGGCAGCGTCGAAACCAGCCTGGCCCGGGCCAGGCTGATGAAACGTGCCATTGTCCTGCCAGTACTGCTGCCATTTTTTTTCGATAGCGATAAAGTTGTATTGGGCCATAGTTTTTCCTGCGGGCAAGGGTTTTCAGAGCAGGTCAATATACGCCCGCCAGGATAAACAGGCAAGAGCTTTTGATGTAGGGCAAACCAGAGGTGAGCGACCGGATTTTCTGGCGGGGTTTCCCGTCTTTCAAACAAGCAGCCCTGAAAGGGCGCAACATACCAGCCCAGGGCCCGGTGCCGTGGGCTGGTATGTTTAACCCCTTGCGGGGTAAGAAACAAAAACATATCGCCCAGCCTGGCTAACTCACACACCAGCGAGTCTTTACAATCCGCCAGCTAATCGTAAAACTATTCGGGAACGTAGCACAGTGGCCCTCGGCTATGTTTAACTTGCTATATTTCCAGTGTTTTTTACGTAATCTTCCCAGCCGAGGGCGGCCAGGCTACATTTTGCAATTGGCTCAAAGGGGCGAAGTCGCGGCCAATCGCTCTTGCAGGCCAGGTGATGTGTCTCCTCCAGAGAAACTATGCTGCGGTGAGGCGGGCGGGCCTGGCGGTTTGCGGAGCCTTTTGAAGTACTTTGCGGGCTTGGGTTCTCAGGGTTTCGAGATTGAATGGCTTGTGGAGGACGGGCAAAGTTTGGCCTGCGATTTCCCAGGTGGTATTCGTTCGAAATCCATCGCCGGTTATTATGATGGTTTTGTCCAGCATGTTCGGTTGGGTGCGTTTGATTTCGTTCAGCACATCCCGGCCACCCATGCGAGCCATGCGCACATCCAGCAGCAGCAGGTCGAAGTGTCGCCCAGCAAGCAGCTCCAGCCCAGCCTGGCCTGAATGCGACCGCACAGGTATCGCGCCACATCGCGACAAAGCCTCAGCCAACAGCGACGTTATCAGCTTGTTGTCGTCCACGATAAGAACGCTCTTGCCTCGAATGGCATCGTAACGGTTCATGGGTTGCCCTTCTGAGTGTGAAACAAATTCGAATATCGATATTAGTATTTCGTGTTTGCTGTAAAGATTATGCCGCCATTTGTCGTACTGCTGATTGTTTTCGGAGTCTGCCCAGCAGTGCTTTGTGTCGCAGGCAGACTGCCGACTCGCTTATGTGGTAGACCTTGGCGACTTCGCGGTAAGTCATTTTTTCGACGTATATCATGGTCAGCAGCTGGCGGTCCTTCTTGTCGAGTTTGCGGATGAGTTCGCTGCAGAACTCGCGGGCCTCGAGCAGTTCGTGGTCATGACTGGCCGCGGGGTCTGGCAGTTCGAGCGATACCGCTGAAACTTCAGGCTTGCGCTGGGTTGCGTCAGCTCGGCGGAGCACGCCGTCTTTTCGCATCTCGTCGATGGCGAGGAACATAGCCTTGCTGCACGCAAACCGGGCAAAGGACAACCCCCGCGAGGGGTCGAACGATCTTGCTGCGAGTGAAATGCCGATGTAGGCATAGCTGTGCAGGTCGTCGAGCCCGACCCAGGCGTATCGGCGGGAAAGACGGTAGGCTATTTGAGTGGCAATGGATACATGCTCCCTGGCCAGGGCGATGTGCTGTTGGGTCTTGTCGTCGTCGGGCTTCATAAGTGCCATTCCTGTTCTTGTACGAAAAACTGAGTGAAATAATCAAAGTGTCCACATCAATTCTCGAACAAAAACAAGAGGACTTAAGGGAATCTAGCCAATTCACGAAAAAAACATTTCGACGGGTAGCCCTGGCTGCATATATCTCGCAGAGACGCTGAGTTCGCAGAGTTTTTTTTGACGGGATAACAGGATTTACAGGATCTGGGCCTGGTTCAAAAATGGCGGGTGGCATGGCTGGACCGCGGCTGTTTGCGGGGTAGCCATGGGACGCCGAACATGGCTGGCTACCCCGTGTCATTCCCGCCTGCGCGGGAATGACAAAAACACAGCCACCCCATAACACGATGGCTTGGCAGCTCCGTAGGAGCGATATCTTTGTAGTAAAAGGCGGTATGAATTTTTAGCTCCGTAGAAGCGGCGTCTTTGTGTTGGTTTTTGGAGCAATTTAAGATGTCGCTCCTACGGAGCTAAAAAAAGCTGTGAACGGTTACAAAAAAAACTTCATGCTCTTCATGTGCTTCATGGTGAATTGTTGCGTAGCTGTGAATGGTTACTAAAATTCTTTCTCCGCTACTTTGCGAGAGTTTCTTTTGCTGCGGGGCAGAGGTTTTTTTGGGCTAGGGGGCAGTCTTGGCAGTTTGGTTTTCTGGCGGTGCACAGCGATCGGCCATGGAATATCAACAGGTGCGAGAATATTGTCCATTGGCTTGGTGGCAGGAGTTTCATCAGGTCGCGTTCGATTTTTTCCGGCTTTTTGCGGTTTTTCGGATCGATGAGTTTTAGCCTGTCGCAGAGCCTGATTACATGCGTGTCCACGACGACGCCCTCGCATTTCCCGAAGGCTGTAGCCAGGATGACGTTAGCGGTCTTGCGAGCTACGCCCGGGAGGGTCAGCAGTTCGTCCATCGTCTGTGGCACTTGCCCGGCGAATTTCTCGAGGAGCAAAGCTGAGGCCTGTCGTATATTGCGGGTCTTGTTGCGATAAAATCCCGTCGAGCGAATATCTTCCTCGAACTGTTCCTGCGGCGCCTGGGCGTAGTCCCGGGTGGTGCGATATTTCTCAAAAAGCGACTTGGTAACGACATTGACCCGCTCGTCGGTGCATTGGGCGGAGAGGATCGTAGCGACCAGCAGCTCCAATGGGTTAGCATGATTCAGCGAGCAGCCAGCCTGGGGATATAGCTGCTTCAGGGCTTCTGTAATTTGCCCCGCCCGCTTTTTACGGTTTGCGACAGATTCTCTTGGCATGTCTCTACTTTGCCTCCAGCCAATTCTTGCCGACGCCCACGTCTACTTTTAGTGGCACGGTCAGGCTCATCGCGCCGGTCATCTCAGCTACTATCATCTCGCGTTGGGCGTCAATTTCCTCCGCGGGTATCTCGAACACCAACTCGTCGTGGATTTGCAGCAGCATCTTCGCAGGCCTATCCTCGGCGGAGATCCGCCTGGCGATATTTACCATCGCCTGCTTTATGAGGTCCGCTGCGGAGCCTTGCACGACGGAGTTTATCGCCAATCGCTCAGCCTGGGCCAATCGCTGCTTGTTTGTCGAGTCGATATCGGGTATCTGCCGACGCCTGCCCAGGATGGTCTCGACGTAACCGTGCGCGCGAGCCTGGGCGACACAGCTTTGGAGGAACTCGTCGATTTTCGGAAACTTTTGCTTGTACCGCCGAATGAACTCCGTTGCTTCAGCCCGGGATATTTTCAGCGCCTGGGCCAGCCCAAAGCCGCTCTGCCCGTAAATTATGCCGAAGTTCACGCCCTTGGCTCGGGTTCGTTGTTCGGAGGTAACTTCCGCCAGCGGCACGGAAAAAATCTCCGCTGCGACCGTGCGGTGAATGTCCTGCCCGTCGTTAAAAGCCGCGATGAGCATGGCGTCCTGACAAAGGTGGCCTAGCATTCGCAGCTCGACTTGCGAGTAGTCCGCCCCCAGCAGCAAACAGCCCGGCCCGGCGATGAAAGCCGAGCGGATAGCCCGGCCTTGCTCGGTGCGGATGGGAATGTTTTGCAGGTTCGGGTCGCTGCTGGACAGCCTGCCCGTTGCAGTGCCAGCCTGGTGAAAAGACGTGTGCACCCGCCCGTCGCTCGGCAGGATACTCTCGCCCAGCGCGACCAGATACGTGCTGATGAGCTTGGTCAGCCTGCGATATTCCAGCACCAGCCCGGGCAGTGGGCTGTCGCACATTTCGACCAGTTGACTAAGCACGGACGAGTCGGTGCTGGGGCCTGTCTTGGTTTTTTTGAGTACCGGCAGCCGCATCTGGTCGAACAGCACCTCAGCTAGTTGCTTGGGCGAGTCGGGGTTGAAGTCCCGCTGGCCATGGTTGATGATTTGACTTCGCAGTATCTGTGCGGACTTGTCCAGCGAAACCTGCATCGTCTTGAGCACCTGCGGGTCGACGCGGATACCCGCCCGCTCCATTTCGACCAGCACTGGCAGCAGCGGCATTTCCAGCTCGGTGAAAAGTTTGTCCAGCCCGGCTTCGTTCAGCATCGGCTCGAGCACCCTGGCCAGGCGGAGCGTAACGTCGGCGTCCTCGGCCGCGTATTTCGCTACCACATCGGTCGGCACGGCGTCCATGGTCGTGCGGTTGCGACCCGTACCGATGACCTGGGAAATTGGAATGCACCGATGGTTGAGAATGTCCGCGGCGAGGCTGTCCATTTTATACGACCGCCGAGACGAGTCCAGCAGGTGGGCGGCTATCATGGTATCGAAAACCCGCTCGGGGTCAGCGACGGTAAAGCCCGCGTTTTCCAGCACGATCTGATCGTACTTGAAGTTTTGGCCTATCTTCCGGACGTTTTTGTCAGCGAGAACAGGCCCGAGTTTTTCCCGCACCAGCTCGATGCCCAACACCCGCCCCAGCAAAGGCCCGCGAACGGGAATGTAGTACGCCCGCCCCGGCTGCCAGGCCAGGGATATGCCCACCAGCGAACACCACATCGCCCGGACATCCGTCGTCTCGGTGTCCACCGCCAGGTCGGTTACCCCCGTCAACTGAGAGACCAGCTCGTCGAGAGCTTCGGGCGTGTCGATGAGCTGGTAGTCAAAATCCGCAGCAGTGGCAGGCTCGGGCAAAGCTGTGGGGGGCGTAGCTGGCGCCTGGCTTGGAGCGGTTGGCCGAGCGGGTTCCCCAGCTTCGTCGGCCCGGGCAAGGAGCGTCTTCAACCCCAGTTCCGCAAATACAGGCCCGGCCTGGCTAAAGTCCAAAGGCCCTGCGTGGAGATCGTCCAGTGACAATTCGATTGGCACAGCGTCGCAAAGGGTAACGAGCCGCCGCGACAGCTCCACCGCGGCGGCACTGTTTTTGAGGTTCTCGCAGAGCTTGGGCGTTTGTTCGTCAGCCGCGGCAAGGACAGCATCGGCAGAGCCATACTTGGCAATGAGCTTGGCTGCGGTTTTAGGCCCGACGCCCGGAACGCCGGGGATGTTGTCCGTCGAGTCGCCGGTGAGGGTCTGGATTTCCACCGCCTTGCTCGGCGGGTAGCCCTTGCGATTCAGAATAGTCTCAGCGTCCCAAAGCTCGTCTTTGCTCGGGTCGTAAAGCACTATCTTATCGTTGACAAGCTGATCGAGATCCTTGTCTCTGCTGACGATGACGACCTGTGTGTCCGCCGAGGCCAGCCGCCTGGCCAGCGTGGCCAGGATGTCGTCGGCTTCGTATCCATCTGCCCGGATGATGGGGATGCCGAGCTTCTCGACGATCTCGATGATCCGTTTTTCCTGCGGGATAAACCCGTCCGGCGGCGGAGGGCGATGAGCTTTGTAGGTTGGATAAAAGGCTGTTCGCTTGAGATCTTTGCGAGGCCCGTCGATGGCCATGGCTAGGTAGTCAGGCTGATGGTCAGCGACGAATTTTAGCAGCATGCTGAAAAAAACATGCACCGCCCAGGTAGGCTCGCCGTTTGGCGCGGTCATGCTCCAGGGCCTGGCCGCGTGATACGCCCGAAAAATCTGCGAATGCCCATCGATAAGATAAACCTTCTTCATACCAACACGCTACCCGGACAAACCCCTCCGGTCAAGCATTCTGGGACATCTACAACTGAAAAGTGTACGAGAAATTTTTCTGGCGGGGCCAGGCGGCACTGCGTTGCGCCTTCCAAC
>JAOZNE010000297.1:0-2266 GCA_029933955.1 Phycisphaerae bacterium | reverse complement strand
CCGCTCCTACGGAGCTGTCAAGCCATCGTGTTATGGGATGGCTGTGAAACAAAAACGAATTTAGAATGATGAAGAAGAAAGGGTTCCCGCTCCCCGATCAGGTCGAGGACAAGCTTCGCGGGAATGACACACGGGAAGCATAATACCTCGCAAAAAGTGCGAAAGTTTACTGGTAATTGCAGGCTGATAAATGATTACTTTCATAGAAACAACATCAGTGTGCGTCCGTGGTTCTATTTTTTGGTTTTTGTCGTTGGGCCAGGGTAGGCCCAGCTGAGGGTGCCAGGCGAGCGGTTACTTGCCAGAGCACGAGTCCTGTTGCGACGATAACGACCGAGCTAATTTGGTTGTGCGTCCATTGACTATGGATGACATTCAGCGGGTCGTCATGCCGGATGGACTCAAGCAGGAACCGTGTGATCGGATACATTATCATCATCAACAGGAAGACCTGCCCCTCAGCTCGGCGGTGCCGATAAAACACCAACAACAACGCTGCCAGCAGTAGGCCATTGATTATCCCCAGCACCTGGGCGGGCTTGGTGGGGTTGCTCCACTGCCGGGCGAGTATGTCCAACAGGTCAGCCTGGAGATACTCATTTGCCCGAGCTCGCTGAGGCCCAGCCAACTTGCCGTCGCCATCGACGTCGAACTTGGCGAGCATCAGCCTTTTGCGGTCTTGTGTGTAGAACCAAAACTCCTCGAAGTTAATCCTGCCGTCGCGGGAGTGGTCAAACTGGATAGCTTCGTCCCAGGCTTCCGAGCCGCGGAGGAGTTTTTGTTTATCGTCGACTAGTGCCGCCTGCCATTGGGCCTTGCTAATCGACCCGCCAGGTCCGAGGAGTGCGTCGAAGGCTTTGCGGGCCTGGGCCTGGCTTGCGAGCATGATGGTTAGTTGGTCTTTGGTAAGCTGGCCGTGGAGTTGTTCCACAGGCAGGGGTGCGTTGCGACTTTGGATTGGCGCTTTGTCGTTGCCATAGACTTTGTCGCTGCCGACTTGCACGTGGGCGAACTGGTTCACCAGCCTGTCGTCGGGGTGTACCTGTCCAGACCAATACTGGTGCGCGTATGTCGGCGAGAGTCCCTGGCCTGGCGAGTAGGGTCTTTTGTCGCCGTTGCTGTCGAGTTTCAGCAGGGGTTTGGATATCATGGGGAACTTCATGCCCAGCGCCCAATTGGCGTCGCAGGCCGATCCCCAGCAACAGCCATTGAGCGTACAGCCCATGCGTCCAAAGGCCAGGCCTATCATCAGGCTCGGCGCGAGGATATCGAGAAACCGCCTCAGGGGTAGTTTTTTGTAGAAGAGATAGCCCAGCACAGCGATAGCTCCGCCGAGCAGTCCGCCGAAGTAGACAAGCCCGCCTGAGGTAACGTTGATAAGTTCGATAAGCCTGAAATGGCCCGCTGCGTCCAGGAAATCTTGTCGCCAGTACAGGCAGATGTACAATAGCCGAGCGCCGAGAATGCCGCCGACGAGGGCCATGATGGCACATTGACTTACCGCGTCGGGGTTCTCCCCAGCCCGGCGGGCGCGCCAACGAGCCAAGACGATGCCGGAGATAAACCCAAAAACCAGCATCAACCCATAGCCAAAGATTCGCAAAGGAATCTCCAACCCAAAAAACTTCAACGTACCCAAATCTATCAATATCTGATGCATAAAAGCAGTTTTCAGTTATCAGTAAGCTTTCGCACTTTTTTGGATGAAATTTGATGAAGACTGAACATAAAAAAACCAACCAGCCAATGTATGTGATGTCTGCCAAAGACACATCGAAAGGTTGGTGTTACTATGGAGAGCATATCGGCATGGACGCTGCTTGTTCAACAGTTTTTTCCCGGTTTCACAATTCCAGGCGCAAAAATATTTTCCTGTCTGATCACCGGCTGGATTCTGCGTACTACCCGTCGAACAATTACGGGCATTATTCCGCTGGCGATCGACGACACGCTGTTTCATCGCAGCGGCAGAAAAGTCAACGGCGCAGGTTTTTGGCGAGATGCGGTTCGTTTGACCAAAACCAAAATCGTTTACGCATGGGGTTTGAATCTTGTCGTGCTGACATTGCAGGTTCAACCTCCATGGGGCGGCGAGCCGCTGGGCTTGCCTATCAATATGCGGGTGCATCGCAAGAACGAAAAATCGCTTATCGAACTGGCTGTCGAAATGCTCGAAGAAGCAGCCACCTGGTTTGGAAGCAGGAAAATTCGTGTTGTGGCAGACGGTTTTTACGCGTCGTTGACTGGGTGGAACATAAAAAACACG
>JAOZNE010000296.1:0-2266 GCA_029933955.1 Phycisphaerae bacterium | reverse complement strand
TTTTTCTTTTGTTTCTTTTTCTTGTCATTCCCGCGAAGGCGGGAATCCAGTTTTTTAGACAGAATAACAGGATAAAAGCAGGATGAGTTTAAAAAAATCCTGTCAATCCCATTATCCTATCTAACATCTTCTTTTTCTTTCTTTTTTTCTTTTGTTTCTTTTTTTTGTCATTCCCGCGAAGGCGGGAATCCAGTTTTTCTGTTTTTGCTTTTACTGATAACTGACCCAGCACTTATTTGCCATGTTTCTGAGCAGTTGGTAGGTTAATAACCATACTGCCCAGCCATAAAATTTCGCAAATAAGTGCTGGGACAACTGATAACTTTATCTCTTTGTCATTCCCGCTAGTGCAAAATGTCGCTGCGGTAGGCTTTGGGGGTCATGCCGGTGTGTTTTTTGAAGAAGCGACAAAAATAGTATTCGCTGCTGAATCCAAGCTCCTCTGCGATTTGCTTGCTGTCCAGCCCGGTGGTGAGCAGCTGCTGTGTTACCTTGCGCAACAGGCAGCGGGTCATGAATGTTTTCAGAGGCACGCCGACAGTTTGGGCAAAGCCCTTCGACAGCGAGTTGCGGGTCATGCCAAAGTGGTCCACCAGCTCAGCGACCGTGGTTTGGGCGTCGCACTTCTCTTCGATGTAATGAATAATCGGCGCGTATTCCCGCATTAGCTCCCGGGCCTGCTCGACGGCCTTCATCGTCTTGTCGGTAAACATGCCGCTCAGGGAATATATCATTCCGTGCAGCCGAACGGCATGGCCCAGGTCGTCGGAGCTTTCCATCAGCTCCCGTGCCTCGCGGGTAAAATCTTCGCTAACCGGACGCTCGATAAACTCCGAATCGCCGTCGAACAGGTCTATCCCGCGAAAAATCTCCAGCCCGAAATGAAACGCCACAAATGTAACGCCGGGGGTGAAGTTCCACTCCACCGTCTGATCCTTGGGCATAAAATAAACATGCCCCGGGCGAAGAATAACCTTTTGGCCAGGCGAGGCTGAGAGGTTGGCGATATAACTTTTGTCCGGCGATTTTGTCTTCTCGACAATATAAATACGGTTGTGCGGATGAGTGTTTGACCCGTGGAAATTGGCCTTGCCATATCTGGCGTGCGAAACAATCAGCCTAAGGTTCCCGCTAAGCTCGACAAGACTTTTCCTGCTTTTCCACATATCATCACCTCGAATTAAAAGTGCAACAATTAGTTGCAAAAGCGCATTGTGCCTGGCGATAAATTACTCTACTATGAGCAAAGATGCAAGCGAAAAAGAGGCTTGCCAAAACTCGCATCGTTTTTTTGTCGCAAAAAACCTTATATTAAAAATGCAACAATTAGAGGCAAAAGTGCATTGTGCAAAATCGCAAGTTGCTCTACCATAAGTGAAGATGCAGGTGAGAAAGAGGCCTGCAAAATTATCGGAAGGTCTCGCCAGGTGTGCTGGCGGGCGAAAGTGTTTGCCCATGAGAGGGCAGAAAGACAGGTGTACGATGAAGAAGTTGATGGTAATGCTAGCTGTGCTGCTCGTTGCAGCAACCGTTCAAGCGGCTACAATTACGCAGAACGGCAATGATCTGAATCTGGGCCACACCAACGCGGATCTGCGGGGCTCAGCCTTGGGAGAAGCCGACGCAATCGGAACGCTGTTCTTCAACACGGTCGATGGCTCGGGAAACAAGACTCCCATCACGACGAATATTCGTGAGAAGGGCATCTTCGACTCCAGTTGGCTTACGTTCAGCGCCGGTGCCCATGCCGGCCACGCGGGCAACTGGAGCAACTATGCCAAGAACGCCAAGGATGATTACAGTGGCGGCAACTTCGATATCGATACCGGTATGGGTTTTGCCACAAACTCGAACGGAGCTCTTCGTCATCTCGGCAACCTCACAGTAGGAGCCGGGTTCCAGGCTGATATCCGTCTTGGTGTTGTCCTGGATACAGCTGACAGTAGCGGTCTCTACGCCGCCGATGATGTCAAGCTGACAATTGGTTCGAATTCGGCGTCCGTAACCGGTTTGACAACCAACAACGACTCGATTGATGTCTATTGGTTTGACATCACCGGCCTGGTCCAAGGCGATGTGATCAAGGTGGAGACGGCCAATAATCGTTGGGAAGCGGGCATCGGCGGTTTCATCGTCGTTCCCGAGCCAGCCACGATGACCTTGCTGGGCATCGGTGGCCTGTTGGCGTTGGTTCGCAGGCGTCGGAAGTAAAGATTTATCTCTCGCAGAGTCGCAGAGGACGCAGAGGAAAGATAAAATCAAAAAT
>JAOZNE010000075.1:0-8903 GCA_029933955.1 Phycisphaerae bacterium | reverse complement strand
ATTGGAAGGCTCAACGCAGTGCCGCCTGGCCCCGCCAGAAAAACTTCTCGTACACCCCAGCTCCAAATATCAGCTGATTCCTTGACAATACCCTCCTTGGCCCATAGCATGGCCAGCCAACTTTAATCTGCGAGAGAACCTGCGCATGTTTGCGATTATCAGCGATATCCATTCGAACCTTGAAGCCCTCACCGCGGTGCTGGGGGATATTCGCTCGCGCGGAATCGACGAGATTATCTGCCTTGGCGACGTCGTGGGCTATGGGCCTGACCCTGGGAAATGTCTCGACGTCGTGAGTCAAAACTGTCGCGAGGTACTCCTGGGCAACCACGACTGGGCGGTGCTCTACGAGCCTAGCCGGTTCAACGCCAGCGCCGAGGCAGCCTCTTACTGGACCCGGATGGAGCTGGAGCGGGAAGACGACCAGGCCAAAATCGCCAGGCGGTGGAAGTTCCTCGGCGAGCGGGAAATAAGGTTCGTCAAAGACGCCCAGCACAGCCGGGACTATGGCTGTCGAGAGATGGTCTTCGTCCACGGCAGCCCACGGCGGCCCGTCAACGAGTACATCTTCCCCGACGACATCTACAACAGCGCGAACAAAATCTCCGCCACGATGGAGCGATTTTCGCATCTTTGTTTCGTGGGCCATACCCATGTGCCGGGCGTGTTTACCGAGTCGGTGGACTTCTACTCGCCGGAGGATATCAACGACGTCTTCGATATTTCCTCCGCCAAGGCACTGATAAATGTCGGCTCGGTCGGCCAACCGCGAGACCGCGACCCGCGAGGGGGCTATGTTATCGTCGAGCCGGACACCATCTCGTTCGTGCGGGTGGAATACGACTGGCAAAAGACGCGGGACAAAGTACTAGCCAAGCCGGCCCTGGACGACTATCTTGGTACGAGGCTACAGGAAGGAAGATGATTTTCAGGAGTCAGGATTCAGGATGCCGTGGCTCCTGTCCTGGCATGAAAAATGTGGCACAGCCGCCCTCGGCTGTGGAAATTTAATCGTACATTGCGTGTCGGGGCTTCTGTCCCGGCATGAAAAACCACAGCCGAGGGCGGCTATGCTACATGAAAAAATTGGAGAATAAATTGAGCAAGTTACAAATAGCAATCGTATTGGCAATAACTCTGGGCTTGGGCGCTGCGGCTTGGGCGGAGAAACCTGCCGAGGCTGGGCAGTGGCTGGTCGCGCCAGGAAGTGAGACTGCCTGCGCCATCGGCTCGGTAAACCCCAAAAGTGGGTATAAGTTTCGGGTAGACCTTTCCGCTGCAGGCTCAGCCGTGCGGTCGGTTAAGCTGGCGGACTATTTTCAGACCGTCGCCGATAAGTTGCTGTTCGACAGGCTGGGCAAGAATCAGGACGCCTATGCCGAGGCCATAGCCAAGAATCCAAAAAAATATCAAGGCCACTATGCCGTCGTCAAAACCATCGACTACAAAGGCAGCAGATATCAACCTTTTGAGACGATGGCGATGCGGATTTTCACGGGTACGGATAACCAGCCCGTCGCTATCGACCCGACCCAACTTCGGCAGGAAAACTGGACGTTGGTGCAATCCGCCGACGATCAGGCCACCTACGAATGGGCGATTTACCGGGCGGCGAAAGGCCAGGCTGCCAAGAAAACGCTGTCGCTGCTGAAGACCTATAAGGTCGCAAAGGGGAGCTACTCCATCGAGATGTCGCTGCGACTAGTCAACCATTCTCAGCAGCAACTTCGCGTCGAGATAGATCAGGCTGGCCCCGTCGGCCTGGAGCGAGTGGGGTATCGCGCCGATGAGCGCATGGCTGTTTCAGGCAAGTTCATCGACGGCAAAATTCAGCCCGTCCTACGAGGCACGGGCGACCTCGGCAAGGCCAAGTATGGCCAGGCCAAGCTCATCGGCAAGAGCAGCTCGCCCGACGAGCCTGTTATATGGTTCGGCTCGACTAACAAATTCTTCGGCTCGATGGTGTATCTCCGCCCGCTGAAAACCGACAGGCTAAACGCAGCAGGCTTGCCGACGGAATTTTTTATTACGGCCGTCCAACAAAGCGACGCGGACCGCATGTGGCTACCCACGATGAAAACAGGCCCGCTAACCCTCGCCCCAGCCGGCGACAAAATAGGTGTGGGTATCAAGGGGCACCCGTCGCAAAAAACGCTGAAGTTCGACCTGTTCGTCGGGCCTAAGGAGCGCACCCTCCTCAACGGCACGCCGCTCTACGCCAAGCTGCGATACTCCGATGTTATCTCATCCGGCAGCTGCACCTTCTGCACCTTCGACTGGCTGATGATCGGCCTGATGTGGCTGTTGAACTTCTTCGCCAACAATCTGTTCTTCGGCAACTTCGGCCTGGCGATTATGCTGCTGGTGCTGATAGTCAGACTGGTGCTGCACCCGCTGACGAAAAAGGGCCAGGTCGCCATGGCTGGGATGCAAAAGAAGATGGCGGCGATGCAGCCTCAGATTCAGCAGATAAAGAAAAAGTACGCCAACGACAAAGACGCCATGAACGCCGAGATGGCCAAGCTGTACAAAGTCCACGGAAACCCGATGACGAACATGCTGGGCTGTCTGCCGATGATGCTGCAGATGCCAATCTGGATCGCTCTGTATTCTGGCCTGAACACATCCGTCGAGCTGAGGCACGCCGCTTTCCTGCCGGTCTGGATAACAGACCTCGCCGCACCGGATCAGCTGTTCACCTGGTCTGGCGACCTGCCGCTGATAGGCCACGCGTTTAACCTGCTGCCGGTGCTGGTGACCGTGGCGATGTTCCTGCAACAGAAGCTCTCCCCGCACGCGAGCAAGGCCTCTGTCTCGCCCGAGCAGGCCCAGCAGCAAAAAATGATGATGTTCATGATGCCGATTATGATGTTGTTTTTCTTCTACAACGCCCCGTCGGGCCTGACGCTGTACATCATGGCTTCGACGACCATCGGCATTCTTGAACAGCAGCGGATTCGCGCACACATCCGCGACAAAGAAGCCCAGGACGCAGCGGAGTCGCAGTTCATAGACGTACCGGGCAAGGGCCCAAGAGACAGCAGACCGAAAAAACCAAAAGGCCCACTCTGGGCAAAAAGAGGATAAAAAAAGTTATCAGTTATCAGTGGTCAGTTCTCAGTAAAAAAAGAAACAAAAAAAGAGAAACAGAAAAAACATGGGCAAGATGCCCAAGCCACGAAAAAACCACAGCCGAGGGCGGCTGTGCTACATGTCGAAAATACTTTTCGCGTGTTTCGTTTTTTCTGTTTTTGCTTCTACTGAATCCTGACTTCTGACTCCTGACTCCTTAAAAAAAATGTCTCGACAGACTTGGAAACCTGGGATGTTGCGGTGGGACATAGCTCCGGCGCGCGACGAGGCGGTGGACTTGGCCCGCCAGGCTGGTGTCAGTCCGCTTACCGCTGGGGTTCTGCTGGGCCGGGGCATCGCCGAGGCCGAGGCTGCCCGGGCTTTCATGCAGCCTAAGATGACCGACCTTATCGACCCGCTGGAGTTGCCCGGCGTCGAAGTTGCGGCCAGCCGGGTCGCCCAGGCTGTGGAGCAGGGCGAAAAAATCGTCATCTACGGCGACTACGACGTCGACGGCATGACCAGCATCGCCATCCTGCACGCCTGCATAAAAATGATCGGCGGGGACGTTTCGTACTATGTCCCGCATCGGCTTGAGGAGGGCTACGGCGTCAACCCCGAAGCCTTGGAAAAAATCATCGCCAGCGGTGCCAAGCTGATAATCACGGTCGATTGCGGCATCACAGCTGGGGCTGTGCTTGGTCAGGTCGACGGCGCCGACGTCATCGTTACCGACCACCACACCCCCCCTGCCGCGGGCGACCTGCCCGACGTCGCTGCGGTGGTTCACCCCGCCCTGGATGGCCACGCCCATGCTGCGAAAAATCCGTATCTCTGCGGAGCCGGCGTGGCGTTTAAGCTAGCATGGCAAATCGCCCGCCAGGCGTCAGGCCAATCGCGGGTAACGAGCGAGCTGAAAACTTTCCTGCTAAATGCTCTGGGCCTCGCCGCTCTGGGAACCGTCGCGGACATCGTGCCGCTGGTCGGCGAGAACCGCGTCATCGCAACATTTGGCCTGCGGGGCCTGCGAAACACCACGCACGTCGGCATCGCAGCTTTGCTAGGCTCGACCAACGTTTCCCAGGCTGTCGATACTTTCAAGGTCGGGTTCGTGTTGGCGCCGAAGTTAAACGCGGCTGGGCGAATGGGCCATGCCGCAGAGGCGGTGGAGATGCTCACCAGCGACGACCCCGCCCGGGCCGGGGAGATAGCGGGCAATTTGGCCAGGCAAAATTCGCAGCGGCAAAAAGTTCAGCGGGACATCGTCGCCCAGGCTCGGCAGATGGTGCAAGACCTGGGCCTGGACAGCCCGGAACATCGCGCGATAGTAATCGCCGGCGAGGGTTGGCATGGCGGGATTGTGGGCATCGTCGCGGCAAGGATAGTGGACATTTTTTCCCGCCCAGCGGTGGTCATGACGCTGGACGAACAGGGCTACGCGCAAGGCTCAGCCAGAAGCGTGCCGGGCTTCGACCTGGCCAGGGCGCTGGAGGCCTGCAACGAAAAACTCATCAGCCACGGTGGCCACGCCATGGCGGCGGGACTTAAACTGCGAGCGGAAGATCTGGCGGAGTTCACCGAGGCGTTTGGCCAATACGCGCGGGAAAATATCGACGACCAACAGCTCGCGCCGAGCCTGGCTATCGACGCCGAGACGACCCTGGGAGCATTGGATATAAACGCTGTAAGCCAGCTCGAACAGCTCGCGCCGTTCGGCTCGAAAAACCCCAGACCTGTCCTGGCGATTACAGGGTGTCGCATTCTCACGCCCGCTCGGAGAATAGGTCAAACGGGCCAAACCGTCAGCGTCGTGCTTCAGCAAAACGGCGTAAGCATGAGAGCTATAGGCTTCGGCATGGGCGACCTGGCCGACGCCGCTGCGGGGGTTAGCCAATGCGACATCGCAGGGTCGCCAGTACTCAACACATTCAACGGCAGAACCAACGTGGAAATCCACCTCAAAGACGTCCGGTGGGATTACTGAAAATCGGTCAGTTTGAGTAAAGTAACCTGGCTGCGTCGGCGTCCAGGACTATATGAACCGTGCCGTCGCGTGGCGATATCCACGAGGCCGGCAGGTGTGGCTCGTCGCCCTGGATAATCTGCCGGACAACCTCAGCCTTGTCCGAGCCTGTAACCAGCAGCAAAATATTCCTCGCTGCGTTGATAAGCGGGAACGTCAGACTCATCCGGTGTCGTCTGATAACCGGAACGTAACTGGCGACAACCAGCCTGCGGCGCTCCTCAATGGCGGGGCTGTCGGGGAACAGACTGGCGATGTGGCCATCGGCGCCCAGGCCTAGCATTATCAGGTCGAACTGCGGCACCCCGCCAGGCCCAGCCGGGACTCGCTGGCGGATAATCTGCTCGTACTCGTTCGCAGCCGCTTCAATATCCTCCGCGTCAGCCCGCATCGGATGCACACGCTCCCAATTCACCGGGGTATTGTCCAGCAGAATTCTTTGGATCATGTAAAAGTTGCTCTCAGTATCATCTTGTGGCACGTCGCGTTCGTCGCCGAGGAATATTTCGACCATAGGCCAGGGCAGGCCGTCGGTCATAACTTGGCTCGCCAGGTGGTGATAGGCCGCCCGAGGCGTCGAGCCACCCGAAAGTGCCACCCTGCACAAATCCCGCTGGCTGGTAACCTCCTTGACGATCGTCCTGAAAATTTCCGCAGCCCTGGCCGAGGCCTGCTGGGCGGTAGACTCCACGATAATATTCTTCGCTTCAATCACAGCCATATCGTATCTCCACATGTGAAAGAAAAGGTAACCGTTCCAGTCTACACAAAAATTCACCATGAAGAACATGAAGTTCTTTTTTTGTTATCTAACCGGACGTTTACAAATAGCATATGTTCTTGAATATCAAACAGAAGAAGGAAAAAAACAGCGAACCACGGATAAACACGGATACACACAGATAACTAAAACCTAATCGTTCACGTTTTTTTTGCTTTAGCTCCGTAGGAGCTAAAAAAATGCGGGTTGACATTCTGACGACCCAGCCGCAGCCCTGTATGTTTATTGGTTAAAATGGGACTAACAACCGAATTTCTGCCGTCTATGGGATGGCTGTGTTTTTTACCTGGATATTGGATATTCAATTTTTGCCCAGCATCACATACCAGAAAAACTGCCCAAGTCTATTTTAGCGGCTCAGCCAGGGCCAGGCCAGGTTGCAGGTCAAATTTTCAGTGCCATGTCGTCAGGAAGTTTTCGTTCGCCAGCGCTCGGCGGAGCCTTTCAAGCCCAGCTTTGTCCACGACCTGATTTTTGACGGTCCAATTCGGCGTCTTCGTCGTCAGCCTGAGTTGGCCACCCTGCATCGAGAATGATAGCTCGATCGGCTCACCTTTTTCGGACTCGTAGTGTCTACGGTCGCAATTTAGTATCAGTCTGCGATTCGAGACAACCACGCCATAGACGCCGTCCTCGCTTCGGCCATGCGACCTGTCGGGCGTGTAGGACACGAACCTCTCAGCCTTGTGCGGATGATACCACTGCCTCAGCCTTTGCTGAACAACCCCAGCCAACGAGTCCCAGGGTTCCTCGGGATGATCTTGCACAGCTTTGCGAATTTCCTCGCAAATAGCAGTGCCATCACAGCCCAGGTTCAGCACGAACTTTTCCGCCCGCCAGAGTATCGGCAAAAGCAGCCTGCAAGCCCCCGCTCCGGTGTCCCTGTCGATATCGTTCTGGGCCAACACCATGTTCGACGGGCTGCACTGGTCGCATATCCAGTATGGCATGGGCAGATTGGCTGGGGACGGGACGCGTTTGACGCGGGGCAACTTCTCCAGAACTTCCTCGATGGGCATGTTCATCGCATCTTGCCCGTCTATCATAGGCCCATCCACAAACTGAACCTCAAGCGAGGCACTGTCAGTCATGTGATGAGCGAATATCGCAAGGTGAGGCTGGAGATGGCCTTTCGTGCCACACCGCATACAACAACGCGGCAAGGCTCCACGCAAAACCGTACCGGCCAACAACGATGCGGGAAACTCGAACAGAACCCCGTTGCTATCAAGCCTGGCCAGGGTAAAACCTTCAAGCTCAGCGGGAACGGGCTTGTATTTATCGTCAGCCTGGGCCTGGCCTGGCTTGGCGTCGCTCTGCCTGGCCTCGACAAGAGCAGCTGTTATCTCCCTGGTCGATGTCCCCGCAACGGTAGTGTCGTCCTTGTCGCGATGGCCTATAAGATCGACGATTTCCGCGTCGGACAAAGCGGGAATGCGAAAGCGGCCTTGACAACACGAACAGACCACCTTGCTCCCACGGAAACCGTGCGGAATCTCCAAAATTACAGCACAGGCTGGACACCGGACTCGTCTACTAGCCATCGTCGATCCTTCCAAAACCATCAATGCAAACAGTATACATGCACCACAAGCCAATAACAAGAGCGAGATAAAAACCATTCGGACGAGAATAATGTTGACTGCCCATTTAAAACAAAGACAATAAGCGACGCCATTGTCAGACATGTTGAGATTTCACCGGCATTGACGCCTGGAAGTTCAAAAGTTTTGCGATACCCGCTGATAATAAAAGGAAAACAAATTATGCTTTCAAAAGAAGATTTCGAAAAATATCGGCAGCGGACTATAGAACTATTCAGCAAGGCTGATATCGTTATTACCGAAGAGGAAAAATCTCGAATCGAGATTGCCGACTTTGGCCTGGGCCAATTCGAGCAGACGGGCTGGGCGTGCTGGTTTATGTCAACACCGACCGCTGTTGTGCCAAAGAATTGACGATGCTGCCACGGCAGACCTGTCCCGAACACCGCCATCCGTCAGTTGGCAGTGAGCTTGGCAAGGAAGAGACGTTCCGCTGCCGTTTGGGTAAAGTTTATATCTACGTTTCCGGCGAGAAGGCTGACTCGCCAAAAGCGAGCGCTCCAGCTGGCAGGGAAAATACTTATATGGTATGGCATGAAATCGAGCTGAACCCCGGCGAACAATATACGCTCGCACCGGACACTCTGCACTGGTTCCAGACTGGCGACCAGGGCGCGGTTGTCAGTGAGTTTTCCACGCGAAGTACAGACGAAAACGATATTTTCACTGACGAGGAAATCCAGCGATTCACTAAGCTATCGGATTGAACGGAAACTACGATATGATTTCAAGCGAACAAGTCCAGGAGTTTATAAATACGGCGAACCAGGCTGCGGAATTCAACTTATTGAAATGCAGTAGCGGCAACTTGTCTATGCGACTTTCTGATAGACACGTAGCGGTATCTGCGTCCGGGGCCTGGCTTGGTTCTTTGCAACCCGAACAGATAGCTATTTGCGATATTGAAACTGGAGAGAGTCTAAATAGTATCAAGCCTTCAATTGAAAGCTATTTCCATGTCGGCATTTTGAAACATCGCAGGGACGTCAATGTCGTACTTCATTTTCAAAGTTCATACGCGACAATACTAGCCTGTTCGAATCCGGAAAATTATATCGACAAACTTCACAATACTATTGAAATGCCAGCCTATATAGGCCAGCCGGCGATAGTGGAATATGCCATGCCCGGTTCGATGGAACTGGCGGAATCTATTATTGATAAATTCAAAACCGAAAATACAAACATCGCCATTCTGAAAAATCACGGACAAGTTTCTATTGGAGTTGATTCAAAAGACGCGATTCAGAAGGCTGTTTTCTTCGAGATGAATTGTATGATTGCTTTAACAAGTCTAAGTTTGAAAAGCCTGAGCACAGATCAGCAAAAGGAAATTGCCGACCTTGGAAAGGCATAACACCGTTTAGAAAAGATATTACAAATGGCGATGGAACAAAAAAAGAAAATTCATATCGTGTCCTAT
>JAOZNE010000074.1:1469-8926 GCA_029933955.1 Phycisphaerae bacterium | reverse complement strand
TTTTTTATGACTGAATGGATACAAATTTTGTTGCCGTTTTTTCTCATTGCTTCGAGAGTGATGGCTTTTTTCTCGGTGCTGCCTTTGTTCGCGTGGACAATGCTGCCCAGGCGGGTTCGGCTTTCTATCTCGCTGCTGGTAACGATATTCTTCGCGTCATTGTTGCCCAGGGCCCAGCTTAGTCCGGCGGACTATACGTGGCTGGGCGCAGCTTTGCTTGTGGGCAGGGAAGTTTTGTGCGGCTTGGCTTTGGGGATGATGGCTCGGCTGGTTTTCATGGCGGTTCAGCAGGGGGCTATGATCGGCACGCAGCAGATGGGTTTTGCTGACGCGGGTATTTTCGACCCGTCCACCGGCGAGGGCACCAGGCCTATCGCGTTGTTGTTTCAGATGGTTTTCGCGGTGTTGTTTTTGTCGATAGATGGCCATCACCTTTTGCTCATGACAGTTTATCGAAGCTACGACGCTTTCCCCGCGGGCCAGCCTGCCGAGGTTGCTCTGTTGACCCAGGGCGTTATCGAAGCTGGGGCGACGATGCTGTTGTTCGCGCTGAAATTGGCAGCTCCGCTTTTGGCGGGGTTTTTGCTGCTGGCGGTGATAATGGGCGTCATCGCCCGGGTCATGCCCGAGATGAATATCCTCATGGCGTCGATGCCCTTGCGTGTTGTCGTGGGCATGGGCTTGTCGTTGCTCGTGCTGGGAACGCTGAATTCATTTGTTGTACGGCTTACGGATTGGTTGGACCAGTTTTTCATATTGGCGTAAAGGTAACAGGCTAGATGGCTGACAAACCCGCATCTGAGAAGACCGAGCAAGCTACGCCCGAGCGTTTGCGTAAGGCTCGCGAGAAAGGTCAGGTCGCTCAAAGCCAGGAAGTGCCCTCCGCTATTATCACTGGCGGGGTGCTTCTTGTTCTTGCCATGAACGCTCCTGCTATGCTTGGCTGGTTTGGCAATACTCTCCGCGAAGCGTTGCTGACCCCCACCGTCAGCACGGACAGCCAGGGTATTTTCTGCGACTTCCTGCGAACCAAGGGCATGGAAGCTATCGTGGTAATGACGCCGTTCCTGATAATCTGCGGGGTACTGTCCATGGCTTCGAGCGTAGCGGTCAGTGGACTTACCTTTAGCCCAAAGGTGCTGAAACTCGACTGGAGCAAGGTGAACCCCATAAAGGGCATCAAAAATATCATCTCAGCCAAGGCGTTCGTCAGGCTGATAATGTCGCTGCTGAAAATGGTGGTACTGGGCACGATTTGCTATCTCTATATCAAGGGCGAAACGCTCACGATAATCCATCTCCGCTGGGCTAGCCCGGTCGAAGCTGTCGCGGGGATAGCTGGGCTGATCCTCGGGCTGATGACGCGGGTGGTGGTGGCGTTGTTTGTGATCGGTGGCTTGGATTATGCGTATCAGAAATGGACGCACTCCAAAGAGATGCGGATGACCAGGCAGGAAGTGAAGGAAGAGCGGAAGCAGTATGAAGGCTCGCCGGAGATAAAACGCAAGGTGCGGATGATACAGATGGAGATGACCAACAAGCGGATGCTCCAGGCTGTGCCGACGGCGGATGTTGTGATAACCAACCCGACGCACTTTGCTGTGGCACTGCAATATGACCGGGACACCATGGCTTCGCCGATAGTCCTGGCCAAGGGGCCTGACCTGTTGGCTCAGAAAATCAAGAGCATCGCCCGGGAGAATGGTGTGCCGATAGTCGAAAGACCTGCCCTGGCGCGGTCGTTGTACGCGGCGGTGGAAGTGGGACACCCGATTCCGTCGAACCTGTTCGTAGCGGTGGCGGAGGTGCTGGCGATGATAGTTAGACTACGGAAAAAACGAAAAAATGTAGCACGGTCGCCCCGGCTGTGAAAATTTGAACGCAGCAAAGGAACCACAGATGAACACAGATAGACACAGATTGAAATATGAGGCGAAAAAACACGGCCTCCTCCTGTGTCATTCCCGCTCCCCGATCGGGTTGAGGACAAGCTTCGTGGGAATGACAAAAACAGAAAAACAAAAACAAAAAAAAGCTTCATGCTCTTCATGTACTTCATGGTGAATTTTTCGGACCTAAAACATGGCTAATCAGAACGACAATATGGCGCCGCCAGACTTGCTGAAAAACCCTGGACCTGGGCTGAGCAGGCTGTTGGCACACAATGATATTATCTTCGCTATGGGCGTGGCGATGGTATTGGTTACGCTGCTGATACCGCTGCCGACGTTCATCATGGACATGCTCCTGGCTACGAGTATCGCTGCGGGCCTGGCTGTGCTGGTTACGGTATTGGCTACGCATGAGTCCATCGAGTTCTCCACGTTTCCGTCGCTGCTGTTGTTTATGACGCTGTTCCGGCTTTCTATAAATGTCGCGTCGACCAGGCTGATTCTGCTCGACGCAGACGCGGGAAAAATTATCGAAACATTTGGCCAATTCGTCTGTGGCGGCCAACTTGTCATCGGGCTTGTCGTCTTCCTGATCCTCGTGATTATCCAGTTCGTCGTCATAACCAAAGGCTCGGAGCGAATCAGTGAAGTCGCTGCCCGGTTCAACCTCGACGCCATGCCAGGCAAGCAGATGGCTATCGACGCGGACCTCAACGCCGGGCTTATCGGCGAGGAGCAAGCCCGCGACCGCCGGGCTAAAATCGCGCAGGAAAGCGAGTTTTACGGAGCTATGGACGGTGCGAGCAAGTTCATCCGCGGCGACGCGATAGCTGGGCTTATCATCACCGCGGTCAACCTCGTCGGCGGGTTCATCATGGGCGTGAGCCATGGCATGACCGCGGGCGGAGCGGTAAAAACATACGCTATCCTCGCTATCGGAGACGGGCTGGTCAGCCAGATTCCCGCGGTTATTATCTCGACCTCCGCGGGGTTCCTTATCTCGAAAACTTCCACCAAGTCCAGCATCAGTCAAGACCTGGCGGGACAGTTCCTCAAACGCTCCAGGCCCCTGGCCATCGCGTCGTTTCTGCTGGGCGGCATGGTTTTCGTGCCGGGCTTTCCGAAGTTTCCGTTCATCGTCCTGGCCGTCGGGGCTGGTGTCCTCAGCAGAATGCTGCGGAAAGAGGAGCAGGCCTCGGCTGCGAAGGTAAAGGTGGAAACCGCCCAGGCTGCCCTGCCATCCAAGCCTGAGGAACAGCCTATCGAAGAGCTGCTGGACATCGACCGCATTTCGATACAGGTCGGAGCCAGGCTTATAAAAATTGTAGACCCCCGCCGAAAGGGTAGCCTGTCTCAGCGGATAGGCCCGCTTAGGCGGAAGTTTGCCCAGCAGTTTGGCCTGGTCTTGCCGCCGGTGCGACTGCGGGACAATGTCCAGCTGCCAAACAACACCTACGAAATTCGGCTGAACAATCATGTGATAAGTTCGGGCCAAATCGAGCCTGACAAACTTATGGCTATGGATCCGGGCACGGTAACCAGCCCGATTGCCGGCGACGAGGCCCAGGAGCCTGTCTTTAACCTTCCCGCTCTCTGGATAGACCCGGACATGAAAGAGCAGGCCGAGATGAACGGCTATACCGTGGTCGACCCGGAAACCGTGATGATAACGCACCTGTCGGAAGTGCTGCGGAAATATTCCTGCGAGCTGCTCAGCCGAGATGACGTGCAGGTGCTGGTGGACAGAATGCGGGAATCTCAGCCTGCCCTGGTCGATGGCGTTATTGGCGAGTCCGTCTCGATGGGCCTGCTGCACCGCGTGTTGCAGAACCTGCTGCGCGACGGCATACCGATATGCGACCTGGGCAAGATACTCGAAGCCCTCGGCGACCACGCCACCCGCACGAAAGACCCGGGCGTACTTACCGAGCTGGTCCGTAAAAATCTCGTCCGCACCATCACCGAGCAATACGTCGACACGGGCCAGTGCGTAGCAGCGATTACATTAAATCCAAATTTAGAGTACGAACTTTGCAATAGACTGGCCTCTCAAACCGATAGCAATGTAGCGATTCTGCCGCCTGGGCAGGTGATGGTGTTCACCAGTCAGATCGCTGATTGCTGGAAACAGGCTATGGAACAGGGCAGAGACAACATTGTGCTGCTGTGCGACTACCGCGTGCGGGCCCACCTGGCCAACATGCTCGAGAGGCAGTTGCCCCAGTTGCCGGTGGTAGCATACGACGAAGTGGCAACAGGAACGCAGATAGACACCATCGCCTCGGTGGAGATGGAACTGGAAGACGCCGAGCTGGCAACAGCCGTAGCGTAACAGCGTAATTTACCGCGAAAGACAGAAACTACGAAAAACGCGAAAAAACGCGAAAGATACAGAAGTAAAAAATGTGGCACAGCCGCCCTCGGCTGTGAGAATTTGGATAAAACGTTAAAAAAAACCACAGCCGAGGGCGGCTGTGCCACATGACAAAAAACTTTTCGCGATTTTCGCGTCTTTCGTGGTTGCTGTTGTTTTTACTGATAACTGACTACTGATAACTTTTATGCGACAGATAGCTTTGACAATTTCGGCGATAACGTTTTTCGCGATGGCTTTGACGGGTATGTTGTCAGGCCAGACTGTTTTGTCGTGTTCAATCCGGGCCATAACTGGCGCGGTTGTGTCATATGTAGCAGCTTCGATGGCGTTGAAATTGGCGGTGGGCGTGATGATACAGGCAGTTGTCCAAAGTCCAAGCCCTGAAGCCCAGGTGGACGAATCGGCGGAAGATGAACAAAACGATGGTGAACGGACAGAATAATACGAATGTCGCGACGCTGCCGACCGTAGCTAGGCGAACCCGAGCGAGCAATGCGTACAAGCAGCAGTCTCGCCAGTGCGATCAGGAGAAGTGGATACTCAGCCACCTCCCGCTGGTCAAGCACATCGTCAAGCGGCTGATGTGCAACCTCGGCGGCAAGGTCGAGCGGGACGATCTTATCTCCGCCGGCACGGTCGGGCTGGTAAAGGCAGCTCAGAGCTTCGACCCCGCCCGGGGCGTCGAGTTCAAGACCTATGCTTACATCCGCATCCGCGGCGCGATTATCGACGAGCTGCGGAGCGCGTCGTTCGTGCCCGCAGCTGTCAATCGCGACATCCGTACCATCCGCGAAGCCTATCAGCAAATAACCACCCAAACGGGCAGCCCCCCCAGCGACAAGGAGCTTGCCCGGGCGGTCTCGCTGCCGTTGGAAAAAATGTACAAGGTGCTCGAGGAAGCCCGCAGGCAGAACTTCCTTTCGATACATGGCATGGGCGAGGAGCATTCGCCGGCAGCGGCGATAATGCCCGTCGGCAAGGAGCTTGCTCCGGACGAGATCGTGGAGAAAAGAGAAACGCTCGAAAATCTCGCCGAGGCTATCATGCAGTTACCCAAGCGGGACAGGCAGATTGTGGTGCTGTATTACGAGCGAGACCTGACCATGAAAGAGACAGCTGAGGTACTCGGCGTTACCGAGTCGCGCGTCAGTCAGCTGCACGCCAGCGCGCTGTTCAAGCTGTCGATGAAGCTAGGTAAAAATCCATGAACACGAATCCGATACAACGCGGGCCTGAGATATCGAAGCTGGTTCACGCAGCCAGGCACGAGAAAGAAGACCATGCGGTGTATCAGGAAAAGAAGCGGAAGAAAAAAGACGACAAGGAAAAGACCAACCCAGGCCCGGAAGGCGACGTGGAAGATTTGATAGACCACTCGCACGAGGAAGCCTGCGAGTCTGAGGAGTTGACGGCTCTGCCGGAGAGCGACGGGCAGAGAGACGATGAAATCAATCTGGATGTTTTGATCTAACGAAAGGGCCAAGGCATGGCTAGGCGACCTAACAGGGTAATCAAAAGCAACATGGTAACCGATGGCGGCGTGCAACAGCTCAGCTATAAGTCCCCCAGCGCCACGGGCAAGTCGAAAGCTACCGCCAAAATCGTGGGCCAAAAAGAAGGCTGTGTAATCGTGCAGGTACAGTGCGACTGCGGCAGGGAGATTCAACTAAAGTGCACACAACCAGAATAACAGCAAATTCGAAATCCGAATATCCAATATCGAAACAAATTCGAATATCGAAATTCAAAATTCAAAACAAATACGAAATATTAATATCGAAATCTGAAATCCGAAATAAATCTTATGCTGCAAAACACGGTTAAATCTGTGCAAAACAATAGTTACGAAAAGCTATGAAAAAATATCACACACATAGGAGTTTGACGATGAAAACCACAAAACGAATTTTGGCACTCGTATTAGCCGCGACATTCACCCTGGCTGCGATTGGTTGCGAGGGCCTGTTCACAGCCAGGCAAGCTACGCCACAGCAAGACCGATCAGCCCTGGCTGATCGCATTAGAAACACCGCCATCGTGGGCGACGAGAGCAACGCAGGCCGAGGTGCTACCGAAGCTGCTATCGAGTGGGCGGATAAATACGCCAAAGCTGCACAGGAGCTGCTCTTCGCCAATAAGCGTTTGGCTGAAGTGCAAGCTGAGAAGAAAAAACTCAACACCGATATCACGAAGCTCAAAGCTGAGCTGAAGTCCTACCAGGCTGAGCTAGCTGACGCAAACGCAATGCTCGGTGAGATGAAAAAAGACCTCAAAGAATGGCAGAACAATGTCCTGGGCTATCGTAAGCAGATGATGTCCGCCCAGAGCGCTCAGTTGGCCGCGTTGCAAAAAATACTCGAATTGCTCGGTGGCGAGGTCGCGGCTTCGGATATCCAACCCGACGAGCCGACCCGCAAAACGCAGTAGCTCCCTATCTATATAAGGATGACATCGTGAAAAACTATCGCAACATTTTCAAAGCAACGCTGTTGGCAGGGGTGGCTGTTCTGTTGGCGGGCTGTTCAGCCGCCCCCCCAGCTGACATCTCCAGCTATGTGGACCCGGAAATTCACAACGTCTCGCGAGTGGTGTTCGTGGAGATAGCTGACCAGGCGGGCTACCCGGACATTGCGACCCGCATGACGCGAAGCCTAGCCCAGGCTATGACTGAGGATGGCGTTTTCCGAGTGGACGTCCTGCAGGCGAACAACCCCGAGCTGCGGTACCTGGACATGGACAAACGCGAGCCATTGACGCTGCGGGAACTCCAAGTTATACGAAAAACCCTGCGATGCGACGCGATTATGTTCGGCAAGATGGTCTGCTACAAACAATATCCGTCCGTGCGTATGGGCTTGTATCTCAGGCTTATCAATCTGAAAGACGGCAAGTTAATCTGGGCGGTGGACGACGTGTGGGACACTACCGACCGGGCGACCGCCAAGCGGATAAAGAACTTTTATTTCGACTATATGCGAGACACCTACGATCCAGCCAAGGGCGAAATGGGCTTGATGAGCACGGATGGTTTTCAGAAATTTGTATCCTACGAAATCCTCTGTACCATGGACTCCAGCCAACAGTCCGCTGCCAGGCCAAAGTTCAAATTCAGCAGACCCGTGCGAAGGCTAGGCCGACACGAAAAAAAGACAGTGAAAAATATCCTAGCCGATTTTTAACAGCTACTC
>JAOZNE010000074.1:0-1369 GCA_029933955.1 Phycisphaerae bacterium | reverse complement strand
TTTTTTTGAAAAGAAAAAGAATGGATTCCCGCTTGCGCGGGAATGACAAAGACAAGGAAAAGGCAAAAGAAAAACTACGAAACACGCGAAAGAACGCGAAAACGGTTTTTTGCTTTTACTGATTACTGACAACTGATTACTTTTTACATTCGTGTCATTCGTGTTAATTTTTTGTTTTGCTGTTTTCGCTTTTACTGATAACTGATAACTTTTTAAAAAAAAATGAAAATAACCTTTAAGGATTTGCCGAAGATGTCGACAATCAGACTGTAGGCGATAATAGCGTCAGGAGTACACCAAAGTGCGAATAGATGGACAAATCGGATATGAGTATCCCAAGCCGCTCGGCGGCGAGGAGAAGCCCTCCAGGTCGAAGCTACCAGGCCCGGAACAGGCGGCTACGCAGGGCTCCGGCAAGGGCGAGCAACTCGCTCCGGGCCAACGTTCGCTTATTCAGGCTGCACTGGCTGTGGAAGATGTCGATACAGCTGCGGTCGCTGAAGCTAAGGAACTGCTGGAATCAGGCCAACTCGACACGCCAGAAGCTGCCAGGCGGGCAGCGAAAAATATGATCGAGCGAGGCCTGTGAGATAAAAACATAAAAGTTCACCATGAATCGCATGAAGAGCACGAAGTTGTTTTTGTTTCAAAAAATCTTCAAGTCCTTCATGGTGCAACCTGTTTCAGTGTGTTTCGTGGATAAAATATAAACAACGCAGCGGACAGCGCGTTTTGTAATGTGTATATCACATACAATCCCAGGCCTGGCCCTGGTCGGTCCTTTTCGATGGACAATAAAACAATTCAACTCTCCTTGGCCCGGTTTTAGAGTTCCGGGCCTCTCGGACAATTCGCAAAATCGGTGCCATCTGCCAATCGAAGCAGATCCTGCATCGCGAGACGACACACGGTCTTGAGCATCTGTCAACAATGCCGCAACCACAGATGGACATTGAAAACACTTCGCTCGAAGTCTGCGTAGCCATCTCACTCCTGAAAACCCAGTCTTGTTTTACTCGGGGCTTACGTGTCGTAAGCCCAGGTGCGAATCTCTGATTCGAACCCAGGAGTTTGGCAGGCGGCGTGCGTCTGCGAAGGTAATCTTTATGTTAGGAGAGAAATATGTTAGCAATCAAGAACAACCTGATGGCACAAGGCGCAGCTCGTAACCTGGGTATCAGTTACAACAAGCTGGCTGCGTCAGTACAAAGACTCTCGTCCGGTCTGCGTATCAACAGTTCGAAGGACGACGCGGCAGGTTTGGCTGTCCGCGAACTTATCCGGGCGGACGTAGCTGCTCTGAACCAGGGAACTCGAAACGCCAACGACGGCGTCTCGATGCTTCAGACGGCTGAGGGTGCCCTGGGCG
>JAOZNE010000295.1:0-2294 GCA_029933955.1 Phycisphaerae bacterium | reverse complement strand
TTAACTAATCAACCAGTCAACAGCACAGCGGTTGGGTTACTGAAAATCGGTCAGTCTGAGTAAAAAAATTCGTGTCATTCGTGGTGTCTGTTTTTGTTTAGTATTTCGATATTAGTGAGCCAATTGCAAAAATGTAGCCTAGCCGCCCTCGGCTGGGAAGGTCGTGTAAAAAACACTGGAAATATAGCAAGTTCAACACAGCCGAGGGCGACTGTGCTACATTTCCGAATAGTTTTGCAATCGGTTCTGGTATTTCGTATTTATTGTAAACATGAAGGAAAATGCCATGCGTAGTAACAATGTTAAAGCTGGTTTCGAGCGGACGCCGCACCGTAGCCTAATGAAAGCTACCGGGCTGAACGACAGCGACCTCCGCAAACCTTTCATCGCCATAGCCAACAGCTATACCGACATCGTGCCGGGGCATTGTCATCTCGACGCCGTGGCTGAGTACGTCAAGCAGCAGGTCATCGCCGCCGGCGGCACGCCATTTATTTTCAACACGCCCGCGGTTTGCGACGGCATTGCCATGGGGCACACGGGCATGAAGTATTCCCTCGCCAGCAGGGAAACCATCGCAGACTGCGTCGAGACGATGATCCGCGCGCACAACTTCGACGCCGTCATCTGCATCCCCAACTGCGACAAGATAATACCGGGCATGTTCCTCGGCACCATCCGCTGCAACGTGCCGACGATATTCGCATCCGGCGGGCCTATGGAAGCGGGCAGAGTGGCTGGGTGCGATGTCGATCTGATAGACTCGTTCTACGCCGTCGCCCAGCTGAAGACGGGCAAAATGAGCCGAAAGAAGTTCAACGAGTATGAGAACAACACCTGCCCGACTTGTGGCAGCTGCAGCGGCATGTTCACCGCCAACAGCATGAACTGCCTCTCCGAAGCCATAGGCCTGGCCTTGCCTGGCAATGGTACGATACTGGCTACCAGCCCGGTTCGCATGGAGATGTTCAAGCTCGCTGCACAGCGAATCGTGAAGATGTCCAAGGAGTGGATTCGCACGGGTTGCAAGAGCAGCTACAAACTCCTGCCGCGGAATATCCTTACCCGCAAGGCTTTCGCCAACGCCTTCGCCCTGGACATGGCGATGGGTGGCAGCACGAACACCGTCCTGCACATGTTGGCTATGGCCAACGAAGCTGGGGTGAATTTCACGCTGGCAGACATCGAGAAAATCTCCCGCCGAACGCCGAACATCTGTCGCATCGCGCCCTCAGCTACGCCGGAGGGCAAGATTTATCACATGCAGGATTGTCACCGGGCCGGCGGCGTTCACACTATCATGGGGCAACTTTGGTGGGACAAGCCCGCCCTGCTGAACATCGACGCGATGACCGTTACGGGCGAAACTCTGATGCGGAATCTGGAAAAATGGTCGCTGCGCAGCAAGAAACTCTGCCCGCTGGCGAAGAAGATTTACAGCAAGGGTTGGCAGGCGACGGGCAGGAGTCTCGACGCTGTCAAGGCGATGTATCGTAGCGGCAAGGCGGAAAAACTGCCGACGCTAAACACAGCCAGGCTTGCGAGGCAGGACATTATCCGTCCGCTGGAAAACGCCTTTACGAAAACCGGCGGGCTGGCTGTGCTGCGGGGCAATATCGCCAGCGACGGCTCGGTCGTCAAACTCGCCGGCGTGGACTCCAAAATGTACAAGCACACGGGCCCAGCCGTGATTTTCGAATGTCAGCAAGACGCCTGCGACGGCATCCTCAGCGGGAAAGTCAGCCCAGGTGATGTCGTCGTCATCCGCAACGAAGGCCCACGCGGCGGCCCGGGCATGCAGGAAATGCTCGCCCCCACCAGCTACATAAAAGGCATGGGCCTGGGCGAGAAATGCGCGTTGATAACCGACGGGCGATTCTCCGGCGGCACTGCTGGGGCGTGCATCGGACACATCGCGCCAGAAGCTGCAGCTGGCGGAGAGATTGGCCTGCTGAAAAACGGCGATGTCATCGAGATCGATATCCCAGCAGGCCTGCTAAACGCGAAAGTCTCCGCAGCTGAGTTTGCCCGCAGACGAAAGACCCACACCGCGCCAAAAACTCCGATAACGCATGGCTCCCTCGGACGATACGCCACCTGCGCCACCTCCGCGGACACCGGCGCAGTACTAACCTGGCCCGGCAAGACAACCAGCCCGAAATAAACTAGCTGATCATTTCGGATTTCGAATTTCGGTTTGTTTTACAAACAGACGGGTGTCATTCCCGCGAAGCTCGACCTCGACCCGATCGGGGAGCGGAAATCCTGGCTCGCAAAAATAAACTCCGCCAGGG
>JAOZNE010000294.1:0-2302 GCA_029933955.1 Phycisphaerae bacterium | reverse complement strand
GCAGAGCCGCTGAGTCCGCAGAGAAAAGATTTTTGATTTTATCTTTCCTCTGCGTTCTCTGCGACTCTGCGAGAAATAAATCTTTACTTCCTGCGTCTGCGTACCAACGCCAACAGCCCGCCGATGCCCAGCAAACTCATCGTCGCCGGCTCGGGGGTGTAGACACGAACTTCCTGGGCTGCGAGGAAATCATCGTCTTCCTGAGTCCAATTCACCGTGCCACCCGGGTTGCCTATGATGCGAATGCCATAGACGCCATTGGCAGCCGTATCCAGGGTGAAGCGATAGGTGTTGCCACTTGCAACCGATCCGGACGAGGTATCCGTGGCGTCAGTTTCGTAATCATTCGTGGAACTGACCGTAGTCCAGATGTTATCGTCGTTGTTGGGTTGCTGGCCAGAACCGTAGCTGCCATTCACGAAGCGGGTATAACCGTTAATCGTGTTACTGGTCGTAATCTGGACAATCGGGGTACTCTCGAACCAGCCACCATCACCATAAACCTGTGCGTCGAACTCTATGGCAACCACGCCGTTTTGGGCAGTGGAGAATCTCATGCCGACGAAATCGTCCGAGGGAGCGGTATAGGTGGTGATATACAGAGTGTCTTCGGCACTGGTTCCACCGTCCTGCAATTCGCCGATCGCATTGTCGTGATGGACATCAAGGATGCCCGTGTCAGCGTTGGTGGTACCATTGCCGACAGCACCCATAAGTGCTTCACCACCGGTGATTTCGACCAAAGCCGCCTGGGCGGTTGCTGCAACGAGCAGCGATACACACAACATTGCCAACATTTTACTTGCATACTTCATCTTGCACCTGTCTTCCTGCCCTCTATTGGGCAAAAAACAATTTGTCCGCCGGAACGTCCGGCGAGACTTCTCAACAACTTCTTACAATGCTTCTGGCTCTCAGGTTCGGATGCGTAAAACGGCCAACCTCCTTTCCTGCATCCTGGGCTGTGTCATCCGATTCTTCGATCCTTCGGCACTGCTTCAGTATTCGGTTTTCATAAAATCAGATTCAATTTTGTTTACTTCGCCCCCACGCTGCCCTTGTCTATATAAGCCAGGGGAACATCCACCTGAAAAACTCCGTGCAAATCGTTGACCTGTTTTTGTGCCGTCTCGATCAGCTTGACAGCCAGCATATCCGGCTTCTGCACATAGGCGCTGATCGGCGAACTTGCCTCGGCCCCCTCGTTTATGAGGCCAATGACACTTATATCCTTGCCGAGCACCAATCCCCTGTCTGCAATCGCAGCCAGGGTAGCCTCCAGCAAAGGTGTGTATGTGTGATAGAAAATAGCAGTCGGCGGTTCGGGCATATCCAGCAGGGCAAGAGTCTCGCGCATATAAAAATCTTGCATTTCCGCTTCGCTGTGCGGCTCTTCTCGCGTCAGAACCCGGGTATAGTCGTTATAGCGATATTGCAATCCAAGTTCGCTGCCCTCCAGGACAAACTCGTCGCGCCAGCGTTTCCACGCCGCATCGCTTGTCTCGGCCAATACGCAGGCGATACGCTGGTGCCCGCAATTATGAAACTGGCGAACCGCTCCACGGTAGGCATTTGCCGTGTCATAGTCTACATAAGAGGCACCCAGCAGCGGCAGTTCTCCGCCACCGCGATTGCCCAGCACCAGCGGAATACCTCGCCGCCTAAGCTCCAGCACAGTTTCCTTTTGCAGGAACGGAATGCTGTGGCTTATCAGACAATCCGCGCCAAAACCCTCAATACGGTCAATATCCAGAGGCTCTTCGCTCGTTTCGGGAACAGCGAGCAATGCACATTTATATTCTCCCGCATGCCTCAACAGATGGTACGCAATGGCTCCCCAGTATTGGTCGTCGAGATGCCGCTGGCCCGCGGCATAGCCGCTTGCGCCAGGGCCGATCAGGCCTATCGTGAGGAGTTTCTTCTCCGATGTTTTCTCGGTAAGGTAAACACCCTTGCCCGCGACATACTCCAGACTATGCTCTTTGGAAAGGCGACGAAACGCGCTGCTGACCGTAGCAAGAGATGTTTTGAACTGCTCGGCAAGGTCGGACCTGGATGGAAACCTGTCGCCATATCCGATTGCTCCAGAGGCAATGCTCGCAACCAGGTGCTTCTCAATTTTCTCCACAGCAACCATATCACACTCCGCCAAATAAAACCTCACCGCTGACTATGTACTCACTATATGCTGACTAGTCAGTTTTGTCAAGCAGTTTTCTTGTTTTTTTTTTGGGGGGAAAGTGAGCGATATTTTTTGCGTCAGAGCGTAACAGCTTGCCCTCGCGAAACTTAGCCAGATTAG
>JAOZNE010000293.1:0-2306 GCA_029933955.1 Phycisphaerae bacterium | reverse complement strand
ATTCGTGTTTATTAGTGTTCATTCGTGGTTCTTTTCTGTGAACGGTTACCTTTTTCTTTTTTTGCTTTTACTGATAACTGACCACTGATAACTACAATACAAGCTTTGCGAACATTTCGCCGCGGCGCTGGTAGTTGTCGAATTGGTCGTAGCTGGCGCAGGCGGGGGAGAGTAGTATCACGTCGCCGGGCTTGGCCAGGGTTTTGGCGACTTTCACCGCTTCGGACAAATCGGCTGCTTCTGCCAGGGCGGGGGCTTGGCCCGGCTTGGCGTTGCGTCGCACCGCTGAGATAATCGCCCCGCCTGTCTGCCCAAACGCTACCACCCCCTTGGCCTGGCCCGCAGCCTTGGCACCCAGCGCGTCGAAATTCACAGCCTTGTCATACCCGCCCATAAGAATCACGCATCGGCCTGGCTGGAACGATTCCAACGCTACCACAGCCCCGGCTGGGGTCGTGCATTTCGAGTCGTTGAAGAACCGCACGCCATCGATTTCACCCACGAATTCCAGACGGTGCGGCAGGGAACGCACCCTCGCCAACGCAGCCAGGGCCTCGGGCCGATCGATGTCAAAATGCTTCGCTACAGCCAAGGCTCCCTGGGCGTTTGCCTGGTTATGCTGCCCAGGCAAGGCCAGCTCGACAGGCTCCGCTTGCGGGTCAAACCAATCCACCCGCGAAGGAGTTTCCGCCGCCCAGCCTGCCGTCAGCTCGCACCGGCGGTTCAATATCAGCACGTCGTCTGGGCCTTGGAAGCGGAAGATATTTTTCTTCGCGTCGGCATAGGCTTGCAGCGAGCCTGCGTAGCGGTCGAGATGATTTTCGAAAACGTTCGTAACCAAAGCAACGGCTGGGCTGATGCCGACAATGGGCGTGTCCTCCAGCTGAAAGCTCGACAGCTCGAGCACGACGGCGTGGCTTGGCTTTATCGCAGGCAGTTCCCCCAGCAAGCTCTTGCCGATATTGCCCCCGACATGCACAGCCCGGCTGGTGCCCAGAATCTCGCCGACCATAACGGTCGTGGTGCTCTTGCCCACGCTGCCGGTGATGCCCACCACCGGCGCGGGACACCGCTGGAGGAACAGATTTATCTCGGAGGTCCGCCCCACCCCAGCCCGCTCGGCCTCGACGAGCAAGGGCATATCCTTCGGCACAGCTGGGTTCACTACCAGCAGGTCGGCTTGGAGAAAATCAGCCCGTTCGTGCGAGCCAAGATGCAACTCCGCCCCCAGCTCCGCCAACTGTCGAACCGAATCGCCCAGGGAATCTGCCCTTGCCATATCAGAAACCGTAACCCTGGCACCCTGGCCGCACAGCCAACTCGCTGCGCCCAGGCCCCCGCCGAACCTGCCCAACCCCACAACAGTAACCCGCAACCCCGCCAGGCTGGAACCAGAGCCAGGGCCGGAACCAAGGCCTGAACCGACGCTCGAATTTTCAGACACTTTTGACATATCCCCCGCCAGTATATCCAACCCAGCCCAGGCTGCAAGTGTGGCATGGGCATCTTGCCCATGTGTAGCGTGGGCGTCCCGCCCATGTTTCCTTTCCTTTTTCTTTTTTTCTCCTTTTCTGTTTTTTGTCATTCCCGCGCAGGCGGGAATCCATTCTTTTTCTTTTCCATTTTTCTTTGTCACTCCCACAAACACCGCAGCCACGGCACGCGGCATTTTTTTCAAGCTCCTCCGGTGTTGTATTCCTCGTCGCACACCCCGCCGCATATTTGACTTGTCGCGTGAAAAGTGGTAACCTTTTTCTTGAAACTTAGGAAGTCTTTGTCCGATTTTTTTTGCGGAGTTAAAATCATGAATATCAAGACAATGAAGCTGTCGCTGGTTTGTCTGGCAATAGTTCTTGGGTGTCTCTCTGGCCTGGCGATGGGGCAGACGCCGGGGCAGGATGAACGCTACGAGGGCGTCATCGTCGGGCAGGATGTCTACGTCCGTGCCACGCCGAGCCTGAACTCTTATCCCGTCGCCAAGCTCAACGAGCCGCAGACGGTAACCGTTACGGGCAAGCCGACCGAAGATTGGCTGGAGATTCTGCCCGCCAAGGGTTGCTACAGCGTTATCAGCAAGCAATATGTCGAGGTTCTCGCCGATGGCAAGGGCGGCAAGGTAACCGGCAATGGCGTTTATATCCGAGCAGCAGGCCAACTTCGACAGCGGAACTTTTTCGCCAGCCAGGGCAAGCTCAACCAGGGCGACGCCGTCCGCATCATCGGCACCGCCAGCGACGACAGTGGCCAATGGTACATCATCCGTCCACCCGCAGCAGTTCGGTTCTATGTCTCCTCGCGTTTCGTTA
>JAOZNE010000004.1:0-28052 GCA_029933955.1 Phycisphaerae bacterium | reverse complement strand
ATGGCAACCCAGGCGGGGGTGCTCTGGCGGTTCTCGCTGGGCGAATGTCTCTGGTCTGCTGCGGGAGCTTTGCTGGCGGGGCTGTTGGTGCAGGGCTTGCTCCCAGCCATCGAGCACATCTTTGGCGTAGCGACGGGCAGCACGCTGCTGGAATGGTGCGACGCGTCCAAGCCCCTGCTCAAGCGACTTGCGATGGAGTCGCCCGGAACGTACAACCACTCGCTGCAGCTGGGAGCCATGTGCGGAGCCGCTGCGGAGACCATCGGCGCGCGAGGCTTGCTTGCCCGGGTCGGAGCCTACTATCACGACATCGGCAAGATAAACAAGCCCGAGTATTTTACCGAAAACCAGGCTGGCGAGAACAAACACGAAAAACTCAACCCAGCTATGAGCGTGCTGATTATCCTGGGCCATGTCAAAGACGGGCTTGAGCTGGCTCGGAAATACAACCTGCCCGTCGCCCTGTGGGAGTTTATCGGCACGCATCATGGCACGACGCTGGTGCAGTATTTTTATCACACCGCAACGCAACAAAGCGAGACGGACAAAGCTCCAGCTCCGGACGAAAGTCAGTTCCGCTACCCAGGCCCGAAGCCCCACTCGAAGGAAGCTGCTATCCTCATGCTTGCCGACGCGGCGGAGTCTTCCATCCGGGCGATGTCCGAGCCTACGCCAACGCGGATTGCGGCGCAGGTTCACGCTGTGGTAACATCTCGGCTGGAAGATGGCCAATTTGACGATTGCGAATTGACGCTCCGGGAAGTGCACCAGATAGAGGATTCGCTCGTCAAGAGCCTGTGCGGCATGTATCACGGACGAATCGCATACCCCAGCCAGGACAAGGAAAACGCCAACAAAAAACAAAACGGCGAAGCCAACCATCACGACGCCACCTAACACGCGGGGGAAGTTATTTCGGATTTTTGATTTCGGATTGTGTCCCGAACAGCCCCAATCCGAAATCTAAAATCCGAAATTGCCCCGTCTCCCGCCCCACCTCTCACCTCTTGCCGCCTTTTTTTGGTTATTGCGTTTTTGGCCTCTGTGCGGTAAGGTACCAAATCTTTGATAGAACGATATCTTACCACGACTATACAATCAGGAGAAACTTACAAGATGGCTAAATATAAAGCACTGGATCGAAAACTCATAAAGTTGGCCAAGCAGGTGGTGCGGATGTGCAGCGAAGCTGGCACGGGGCACCCTTCCAGCTCGTTGTCGCTGGCTCATATCGTAACAGCCCTGATGTATCGCCAGATGCGATACGACCCGAAAAACCCCTGGAATGCGGGTTCGGACAGGCTGATTCTATCCGAAGGCCATGCCGTGCCGATTATTTACGCTGCCTACTGCGACCTGGGGGGCATTGTGGGTTTCCCCGAGCAGGCGTCCCAGCTGCGGTTCAACGACGCTGTGAGCCTGCGGGCAGCTGACAGCGTATTGGATGGCCACCCGAACCCCGCCATCGGCATGCCGCTTTTCGACGCGGCGACAGGCTCGCTGGGACAGGGACTTTCCGTCGCAGCGGGGCTTGCGCTGGCAGCCAGGCTCGACGGCAGCGACCGAAAATTCTTCTGCATCTGTGGCGACGGCGAGAGCAGAGAAGGCCAGGTCTCCGAGGCGCTGGACTTTATCGTCGACCACAAACTCACCGCCGTGCGCGCGATTTTCAACTGCAACGGCCAGGGGCAGAGCGACTATGTCTCGCCGCAACAGCAAGCTGACGCACTGGGGCGGAAGCTCGAAGCGTTTGGTTTTGAAGTCCGCACAATCAATGGCCACGACTGGCACGATATTTTCGAAGCCACCGCAGCTGAGCCTGGCAGCAGGCCCATCGCTATCGTCGCCAAAACCGTCAAGGGTTGGGGCGTGGCTGAGCTGCAAAAAACCACATCCCACGGCAAGGCGTTGGGGCAGGACGACCTGGCCAGTGCCCTGGGGGAGCTTGACGTCAAGGCTGAGGAACTGGGCGTAGCGGACTTGGCTGACGAGGACATCGACGAGCTGAAAGAGCCTCTCCCAGCTACGCAACACAGCGTCGGGGATATCTCAGCTGGTTCGTTCGCCGAGGCTCTCCGGGCTGCCGGGCTTGACAAGGCGTTGGAGAAAAAGAAGCTCTCCACCCGCCAGGCCTGGGGCGCAGCGATGGCAGCTATGGGAGCGGACAGCAGGATAGTCAGCCTGGACGCCGACGTGAAAGGCTCGACCTTTGCGAACATGTTCGAGGAGGTATACCCCGAGCGATTCTTCGAAGCCAAGATAGCGGAGCAGAACATGATATCCGCTGCGGTGGGCCTGGCCAGTGGCGGGAAAATCCCGTTCGCGTCGAGCTTCGCCAAGTTCATCGTCCGGGCATACGACCAAATCGAGATGGCGTCGATAACGAACTCGAACGTCAAAATAGTAGGCTCGCACGCGGGCATCAGCCTGGCCGCGGACGGGCCAAGCCAAATGGGGCTGCCCGACGTGGCGTTCTTCCGCAGCTTCGCCCATGCAACCCGAGCCGATGGCCAGCCCGCTATCCGCCTGTTCCAGCCGTCCGACGCTATCAGCACATTCAAGCTGACCGAGCTGATGGCCAATATCGACGGCATGTGCTATATGCGGACGCACCGCCCAAACGTGCCGTTTATCTACAAAGAGAACGAGGAATTTTCGCTCGACGGATACAAGCTGCTCCTCGACGGCGAGGATTTGCTTATCGTGGCAAGCGGGTATATGGTCTCCGTCGCGCGACAGGCTGCCAAAATGATCGAAGACCAGGCCGGCCTGAGCGTCAGCCTAATCGACGCTTATGCACTGCCGTTGGCGACTGATGAGATTCTCCGGATTGGCGACGATAATCGCGGACAGATACTGGTTATCGAGGACAATTTTACCGGCGGGTTCGGCGACGAGATAGCTGCAGCCGCAGCCAAGAGCGACTTCGGCGTAATGGTCGAAACGATGTGCGTAACCCAGCCTCCCAAGAGCACACGCTCGCCAGAAGAAACGCTGAAAATGGCAGGCCTGACCGCCAGGGACATCGCCAAAACCGCGCAAAAACTCTTCGACCGATCAGTTTGATCAGGCAACAGGCAGATAGGGAGTAGGCAATAGTGAAAAAGGAGTCCACGGATTTCACGGGATGAATACTTTGGCTGTTGAAGTAAAATCTCTGTTGCGCAGTCTGTGTCTGTAACCGCGGACAACCTCACGGTTGAGCTTACTGACGGGCGCACAATTTCTGTCCCGCTGGCATGGTATCCACGACTGTTGCATGGCCTCCCATCAGAGCGGGAGAATTATAGTCTTATTGGGCGTGGAGAGGGAATACACTGGCCTGATCTCGACGAGGACATCAGCGTAGCTGGTCTCGTTGCGGGGCAACCGTCTGGTGAAAGTCAATCGTCGCTAGACCGCTGGCTCAAGACACGCAAGTAGGCAAATAGGCAAGTAGGGATTAGGCAATAGGCAAATAGGCAATAGGCAATAGGCAAATAGGCAAATAGGCAATAGGAAAAAAGGAGTCCACGGATTTCACGGGATTAAAAAGAGATTACACGGATTTTCTTTTTGATAAAAAACAATCGGCACCCCAAAACTAATCTTTCTGTCAAATAACATAACCACGCCACCAGCCCTGCGGCGCGGTTTTTTCATACACAGCATATCATGCGACAACCACCCGTTTTACAGCCAAAAAACCAGTCATACAGTCAGTGTTGCATCTGACTCCGCCCCATGCTAATCTCCAAAGAATCAACGTCGTAGAATAACTGTTATGCTTTAGGGAGATAAGATTACATTATGTTCTATTGGAGTTATAGAGGTATTCATATCGTTCTCACCAACGAGGAGGAAACCGATTTGGTGCGGCGCCTTGCCGAAGGCAACGCAATAGACGTCGTCGGTTACAATGTCAGCCCTGCCACACGCAAGACGTACGAGCGGAAGATGTTCGCGTACCTCAAGAATTATCTCATTACCCGTCCCGACGACTTTAATAAGGAATATACTTTTCGGTCGTGGTGGAATGAAGAAGCACGCACATTATTCCCTCTTTTCCTCGATGCGTATGGTCGTATCACAAAGAACGCCACGATTGGCGGCTACGGCGGCGACCCACTACTGGATGATATGATGGAGGATGTTCTTCATTCCGAAAACGATGATGTTTATCATGTCACACTCTTACGCCGTCGCTACTTTCCATGGCCGACTTACGTCGCCTCCGGCAGGCTTTCGTTCCCCTCTTCAATAATCGAACACGTAGCAGGAACCGTCGATAATTTTGTGCTTATGACCAGTATTTTTAACATCAGATTTGGTCACAATTTTGTCCGAGTGTCTATTCCCGGAAAGCGTGAAGAAAAGCATAACAACGGGATGAACGCCGACCAGTAAAACGCTGCGCGTTTTACTGGCGGGTTATCCCAAACGTTGCGGCGTTCAAACATTGAATCGGAAGTTTATGATATCGCCGTCTTGTACTGAGTAGGTCTTGCCCTCCAGCCGTACTTTTCCCGCGGCTTTGGCGTCTTTCATACTGCCCTTGGCTGCGTGAAAGTCTTCGTAGGCAACTGTCTCTGCGCGAATGAATCCCCGCGCGATATCCGAGTGGATTTTCCCAGCTGCCTCTACGGCCTCTGTGCCTGCTGATATCGTCCAGGCGCGACACTCGTCCTGGCCGCTGGTGAGGAAGCTGATGAGTTTCATCCGCTGATAGCAGGCTCGGATGAGTCTGTCGCAGGCTGGCTCAGCCAGGCCCAGGTCCGCCAGGAACTCGTTGCGATCTTCCGGCGGCAGCTGGGATATCTCCTGCTCGATCCGGGCTGAAAGTCGCAAGGCTGGCAACGACTCGATAGTGTCAGCCCCAGCTAGATCGTCCTCGTCGCAGTTTACCACCACCAGAGCGGGCTTCTGCGAAAACAGCCCAAAGCTGCGAATCAGCTTATCCTCAGCCTCGGTTTTTATAGCCTGGGATATCGGCGTTTCGTTTTCCAGAGCGTCCTGGAGCCTGGTCATCAGCTCCAGTTCGCGTTGTTGTTCGTCGCGTTTGGGCGTGGGTCTTTTCACAGCGTCGGCGAGTTTCTCGACCCGTGCGGTAACCTGTTCCAGGTCGGCAAAGAGCATCTCTCCCAGCAACTCCCGCACATCAGCTGCGGCGTCAACCCGGCCTCGATATGGCGCAGCTTCGTCACTGGTGAAACTCCGCACAACGAAAACCAGCATGTCGGACTGTCGAATCGCGGGCCAATGGGCCTTGGCCCGGGCCCGGCCTGCTTCGTCGGAAAGGTCCATCCCCGGCAGGTCCAGCAGCTCCAGCTCAGCGGGGGTGGTCTTCTTGGGATTGTACAGCTCACTCAGCCAGGCCAGTCGCGCATCGGGCACTTTCACCACTGCCAGGTGGGGTTGGTCTGGCCTGGATATATCCACATTCGACCCGCCCGCCCCAGCTACGGCTGCGAACAACGCAGTTTTGCCCGATTGACTTGGGCCTATAAAACAAACTCGCATATCAGTCTCCAGTCAGCTGCGAAGGTTATCCTCGCAGCTTATTATAAGCTTCGTCGCAGGCGGTCAGTATACTCAAACACCCGGTCTGATAAAAGCGTACGATTTTTCCGCAATTTTTTTTTCGCAATTTTTTCCGCAACACGGTTGCAATGTCCCGTATAGCCATTTATCCTCTCTTTGACATTAAAGAAAAACGGTAACCGTTCACAGCTACACAAAAATTCACCATGAAGAGCATAAAGTTCTGTTCCATATCACAGAGAACACTATATTGAAAGGGATTAACATGAGCGAAAAAACAGGTTTCCTAGGCAGTCTTTTTGATTTCTCCTTTTCCGAATTTGTAACGACAAGGGTAATCAAGACTTTATTTGTCGTAGCTATTGTCATGGTCGGTTTGGGGACAATTGGATTGATTATCAGCGGGTTTAGCAAATCTGCCACCATGGGAGTTTTTATGCTTCTGCTGTCGCCATTGTTTTTTCTTCTCTATGTTCTTTTCGCGAGAATTTGGCTGGAGCTTATCATCGTCATGTTCCGGATCGCGGAGAACACAGGCCGACTTGTCGAGCAAAACAAATCTGAGTAACATCCGATCGTTGGTTGACTGGTTGACTGGTGGCATGGTTACCCAGTCGTGATTGCAAACACCGCAACCACGGCACTGTGTTGTGGTTGCGGGACATTTTGTTGACGCGGTCCGGTTAAAACCGGACAATGGGGGGATGACTATCGAAGAGTTCCAGAAATTCATCCGCGAAAAATACTACACTACCGACAGCGCCCGCGGTACGCCTGCGACGTTTATGTGGTTTATCGAAGAGGTCGGTGAGCTGGCGACAGCCCTGGCTGGCGACGACCAGGCCAACAAGGAAGAGGAGTTCGCCGACGTGTTGGCTTGGCTTTGCACGCTAGCGAATATAAACGACGTCGACCTCGCCCAGGCTATCGAAAAATACACATCCGGCGCGGTGGAAGGGTATAAGTGAAAAAGTTATCCGTCATCAGTAGTCAGTTATCAGTAAAAGCAAAAAGAACCGTTACGATAATTTTTCAAAGCTGGGATTATGATGTTCGCTCAAATCACAGGCTATGACTGGACGTTTGTGTCGATGGGCCTGCTACTGGTGGCTAGTGCTTTTTTCAGTGGTTCGGAGACGGCTTTGTTTTGTCTCAGCGCCGCTCATCGCGACAGCCTGGCCCGCAGCAACAATGTCTTTTCGCGCCTGGCGGTGCAGCTGAGGCGTCGGCCTCGTCGGCTTTTGAACACGCTGCTACTGGGAAATATGACGGTCAACGTCGCTTTCTCCGCCACCGCAGCGGTGATGGTTCTGGAGCTGCAACGTAGCGGGGCAGCCAGTTGGATACTCATAGCAGCCTCGGCTGGGCCTTTGTTGACAGTGATACTCCTGGGCGAGGTTATTCCGAAAATGCTAGCCTACTCCGCGGCGCCGCAGTGGAGCACGCTGGCAGCCGGGCCTGTGTGGGCATCGCAAAAACTGCTCGTCCCCGCTTTGTGGGTGCTGGAAACTTTGCTGGTCGGGCCCATCGCCAAGATCGTCGCGCCCAGGCCTGAGCAAACCGACATCCTCAGTGCCGAGGAACTTGCGGCAATGATGAAGCTATCTGCCCGGGCGGGCATCATCGACCGCAACGCCGGCGAGTTGCTCCAGGAAATCATGGGGCTGACCGACATCAAGGCCTGCGACGTGATGGTGCCGCGAGTGGACATGGTCGCCTGCGATATCGACGACGACCCGGCAAACCTGGCCAGGCTTTTCCGCAAAACCAGACTCCGCAAGGTGCCCGTCTTCGAGAAAGACCTCGACAACATCCTCGGCGTCGTCCATGCCAAGCATCTGCTGCTCCGCCCCGGGGCACCCCTGCGAGAGTTGCTTCAGCCTGTCTCGTTTATTCCAGCTTCTGCGAATCTGGACAGGGTACTGTCGCAACTTCGCGCCACTGGCAAGCAGCTAGCCATCGTCGTCGATGAGTACGGCGGATCGGCTGGGCTTATAACGCTGAAAGATGTGCTGGAGGAAATCGTCGGCGAGATACCCCAGCCAGGCCAAGCCCAGCTGGACGAGCCGGTGAAACATATACGTCAAAACGAATATATTATCTCCGGCGACTTGTCGGTGCACGACTGGGCGGAGGTTTTCAACATCGATCTTAGTCATCATCGCATCAGCACAGTCGGCGGGCTTGTTGCTTGGCAGCTGGGCAGGATACCCCAGATGGGCGACACGGGCAGGCTTGGGAATTTGCAGTTTACGGTCGAGCAGGTCGCTGGGCGACGCGTCGGAGCTGTCAGGCTGAAACTGCTGGAGGGCCTGACATGCTAGCGATGTCGCAAGAGCTTCTCTGGATAGCCTGGCTTGCCGCCCTGGCGGTGAATGTCGTCCTGGCAGCCTTGTACAGCGGGCTGGAAATGGGCGTCTATTTGGCCAACAAGGTACGACTGTCGCTGCGGGCAGAGGCAGGCCAGGCCAGGGCCAAAACACTGCGAAACATGGTGCGAAACAGCGACAACCTCCTGGCTATGTTGCTGCTGGGTACAAATATTCACAACTACTTCGCAACCTTCGCAGTCAGTGCCATGGTAGTGTTAGCTGGGCGGGAAGACCGGGCTGAACTCTACACGCTGGCGATTATAACGCCCATGATGTTCGTCCTGGGCGACAGCGTGCCAAAGCTGGTTTTCCAACGCATGGGCAGCTTAATCTACCGTCTGACGCCAGTGCTGCGGGCAGCGGATATCTTCTTCAAAATCACGGGCCTAAGCTATCTCGTCAGGCTGGTTTCCAGAGCGCTGCTAGCCTTGCTGGGCCAAAAACAAGCCTCGTCGCTGTTAGGGCACGAGGGTCTATCAGCTGTGCTGGCTGAAGGCCAAGCCAGCGGCGCGCTGTCGCTGTCGCAAACGAACATGGCCCGGCGGGTCATGAACATGGACAAACTGAAAGTAGCAGACGTCTGTCAGCCTATGGAGCAAGTAGTATCAGCTCCGCGAGATATTAGCCTGACTGATTTTTTGACGATTATTCGCAAGCACGATTTCTCTCGTCTTCCTCTTATAGGCCAGGCTGGGCAGGTCGTCGGGGTTGTCGACGTTTACGACGTGCTAGCTGACGAGCAAAGTCGCCCGCCGGCGGAGTTCATGACGCAGCCTATGTTCGTCCCAGCAGAGGCCAACATCCGCGACGCTCTGGTGCAAATGCAACGCAGCCGAGCTGTCTTCGCCATCGTAACCCGCGCGGGGCAACACGTCGGAATCGTTACCGTCAAAGACTTCGTCGAGGAAATCACGGGAGAATTATAGGCAGGCCTGGCACAAGGCCTGGCGAAAATTTGTCAGCGGAATTTTTTCGGTGGGACAGCTTGACGGTGGCCAGGCGGTTTAGGCTAACCCCGGCCTCGGCCGCCACCCGACCGTAGCGTGGGCATCTTGCCCATGTTTTTTCTGTTTTTGTTTTTTGTAGCTATTCGTGATAAAGTTTGGCTATGGCTATTGCATACTTCGATTGTTTTACCGGCGCAGCGGGCGACATGATCGTCGCGAGCCTGCTTTCGGCAGGGGCTAGCTTCCAGGCCCTTGAGGGCGAGCTTGCCAAGTTGAAGCTTGGCGGGGTGTCTGTCCGCTTCGGGCCTGTTACGCTGGGTGGCTTGGTGTGCGGGCAATTTTCAGTAGACATAGACCCCCATGCCAGGCAGCCTCATCGACACCTGGGGGACATCCTCGAACTTATAGACAACGCCAAGCTGACCCCCGAAGCTGCAGATCTGGCCAGGCGAATATTCACGCGACTTGGCGCAGCGGAAGCCAAGGTGCATGGCTGCGATATCCAGGCGGTGCATTTCCACGAGGTCGGCGCAGCTGACAGCATCGTCGACATCGTCGCTACAGCGGTGGCGATGGAACTGTTGGGCATCGACAAACTTTTCTGCTCTGCCATTCCGCTGGGCAGCGGCACGATTACCTGTCAGCATGGCACCTTGCCCGTCCCGGCCCCAGCCACGGCTGAGCTGCTCATCGGCGCACAAACCTGTCCAGGCCCAGCTGATTGCACCGGCGAGCTGACCACGCCGACGGCAGCGGCGATATTCGCGGAACTGGCGGAGGGTTTTGGCCCGGCTCCGGCGATGGAAATATCAGCAATAGGCTATGGAGCTGGCACGCGTCGCTTCGCCAACCTGCCAAACGCGCTGCGGGTAATCCTCGGCAAGCCCAGCCCGGCAGGCCAGGGGGACACCGTCATCGAGCTGGCAGCGAACATCGACGACTGCACCGGCGAGGTTCTCGGAGCGACCATCGAGAAGCTCATATCCGCGGGCTGTCTCGACGCCTGGGCCAGCCCGGTGTTTACCAAAAAATCTCGCCCAGCCTGGCTTCTCTGCGCACTGTGCAACCCAGCTGACCTTGCCCAGGCCCAGCGAATAATTTTCACCGAGACCACAACGCTGGGCATCCGCCAGCGCGAGGCCTGTCGAGCCAAGCTCACCCGGTCTATCGAAACCCTCGAGACGGCATTCGGGCCCATTCGCGTCAAGTTGGGTTGGCTTGACGGGCGGGCGATAACCGCCTCGCCGGAGTTTGTCGACTGCCAGGCCCAGGCCGATGCCCACCATGTCGCGGTGCGAGAAGTTATCGCCGCCGCCCGCCAAGCCTGGGCTGGGGGGGCGAGATGATGGCTATTGTTATGACGATATTGGCTGGGCTTGTTACGCTGATTTGGGTGTCGCGACACATTCAGCTGGAGCTTGAGCGGCGAAATGGTTTTGAGCTTACCGAGGACTATCCATGTCCAGCTGGCGAGATTGGGAAAATCAGCGTGCTCATTGCCGCCAAGGACGAGCAGGCCAATATCGCTCCGTGCATCGAAAGCCTGCTTATGCAGGACTATCCGAACCTGGAAATTATCGTCTGCAACGACCGCAGCGACGACGCTACCGGCGAGATAATCCACAAATTCGCTGCGGAGGATTCGCGCATCCGCGCGATAGACGTCGCTGAGCTGCCCCCGGGCTGGAAGGGCAAGAACCACGCGATGCACCTGGCGTCGCAATTGGCGACGGGCGAGTATTTGTTGTGCATCGACGCGGACTGCAAACAGCTCTCGCCGCGGAGCCTCTCTGTGGCGATGCAGCTGATGGCTGACCGCCAGGCTGGGCTGTTGTGCCTGTTGCCGAACCTGGAAATGAAGGGGTTTTGGGAGAACGTCGTTCAGCCCGTCGGCAGCGGGATACTGATGGTCTGGTTCGACCCGAAAAAAGTCAACAACCCCCGCAAGCCTCACGCCTATGCGAACGGCGCGTTTATGCTGTTTCGGCGGGACGTGTACGACGCCATCGGAGGCCACGAGGCCCTGCGAGACGTCATGCAGGAAGACATGGCCATCGCCGGGCTGGTCAAACAACGACAGCTGGGCCTGAGCGTCGCCCGCAGCAACGGACTTTACAGCGTCCGCATGTACACCACCTTCGCCCAGACGATACAGGGCTGGACGCGGATTTTCTTCGGCTCGTTTCCGAGCCTTACCAGGCTGACAATCTCGCTGACTCTGATTTTAATGGTAGGCCTGTTTCCGTATCTCGCAGCTGCGATGGGCCTGTCGCTGGGCGAGGGCGACAACCTCTGGCGGGTCTGTGGCTATCTGGGCGTAGCGACGGTGGTACTGCAGCTGACCCTCATGGCCGGGTTTTACAGGCTGATCCGCGTGCGGTGGGAATTGTTCTGGACATACCCCCTCGGAGTTTTGCTGACGGCATGGACGATTTTCCAAGCCATGCTCAAACACATCCCAGGTGCGAAAATCACCTGGAAAGGCACAGCATACAGCCAGCGGTAACAAACGGAGTTTTTTGGCGGAACAGTAAGCTCGTGTGCAAGATTTGATTTCGGATTGTGGATTTTGGATTGGGCTTAATCCGAAATCGAAAACCTCTCGTCCGACAATCATCTTGAAAACTCACTTGGCGTGTGATACAAAAATGCCATAAAAATGTTCGGGTCGCTTTGCGCCCCTGTCCCTGTCGGCCTATGGCGAAAATTTGGAGAACGAACGTGCGAAATAAAAAAAAACATATTGGGGTTACAATGGGGACTCTGCTTTGCTTTGTTGGCATCCTTTCGTTGATGGGCTGCTGGGACGCTACCAAGCGAGCGGCTGGGCGAAATATCCAAAAGGCTACCGCGCAGGCGACCGCGCTTTACGCCCAGGCTAATAGCTTGCTCGGCCAGGCCCAGTTGGCCACTGACGGGAAGCCTTTGCCCGGCGAGGACAAATCGCTGGACCCAGCTATTCTCAAATTGCTAAGTCAAGCAGAGGCTGTGCTGACGACGGCGCTGAAGGAAAATTATCAAGGCCGACCCGACAACGCTGTCCCACATGCTGACGTGGCCCTGGCCAAGATGACACTCGGCGAGGTGCGGAACCTGCAAGGCCAATGTTATGCAAACTCTGCCAGGATGGCTTTGCGACGGGCGGCTGCGTCGCTGAATAAAGCGAAGGAACAGTTGGACCAGGCCCAGCGAGGGAACAGCTTCGTCCAGGCTTTCGATTTGCGAGTTCGCAACGCCAGGCAAACCCTGAAAGACCTCGATGCCCAAGCCCAGGCGATTGAGAAGAACAAAGCTACCATTTCCGCGGAGAAAACCAGGTTGGCGAGGGACATCGCAGCCCGCCAGGCTACCATCGCCAAGTTGAACAAAACGATAGAAGCTGATGGTGCCCAGGCCAGTTCGTTGCGAAAGGACAGTTCGTTGTCGACCGGCGAAGCCAGCTTGGCAAAACTCGACGCCGCATTGAAAATCGAGGAAGGCATTCGCACGGACAGAGTGAAAATCGCGAAGATTCAAGACCAGGTTCGGGGGCTCAAAGGGCAGGGGGATTATTGCGACTATCAGCTAAGTCAAGCTGATCATAAGCTCTCGCAGATCGCAGCCAATCGTAAAAATTGCAAGTTCACAGCCTCGCGCGATGCGGAGTTTCTCCGCGTCCAGGCTGGGGAGGTAGCTGCGTTGTGGAAGCTGGCCAGCGAGGCCCAGGCCCAGGCTGGTCGTGCGTGCAGCGAAGCTCTTGACCTGGCGGGTCAGGCCCGGAGGGCATGGAGCTCCGCTGGGGAAGAGCTAAGCCAGGCCGGTCGGCTGGGGTCGAACAAGCAGGCGACGATTCTCTCTATCAATGGCGAGTCCAAGGCCCTGGCTTCAGCTATGGAGATGACCTTGTGGGACATGAACCGCCGAGTCGACAGGTTTGTCAAGCAAGCTGAGGCTCTGTGGGGCCAGCTTCACGCGGCCAGGCCTGCGGAGCCTGTCGATAAGTCTTTGAAGGATTTTCTCGACCGCACCGCCAGCAGCGCACAGGACGCCCTGGCCCAGAGCAAGGCAGCTTTGACTTTGCGAACCCAAGCCAGCCAGGCCAGCCCACCAGCCCGACGGTGGTATTATCAGCGAGACCTCGTAGGTGCGTATGTCCGCTATTCCCAGTCGCTCGATGCAGCAGGTCAGCCTGACCAGGCCCAGGCAATGCTGAGCAAGGCTCGCGAACTCGTCGGGCAAATTGAGCGCCAGGCAAGACAAGCCGAGCAGAAGCAATCGATAGCCGGGCTAAAAAAACTAACCGGAATGAAAACGGAAAAACCGGCATCGCCAGCACCGCCGGCAAAATTAACAGCACCCAAAAAACCAGCCAAATCAACGGCACCCAAAGCGCCAGCCAAGCCGACCCACCCGAAAAAAAACGGGGTCTTGAAAAAACTCTTCTAAGCAAACCCAGGCGATGCGAAAGTATAAAAACAAAGCTATTGCCGAACTTTCCGGCGAGTTGTGTTCAAGCCTGCCCAGGTTGCGGAAGGGGTTTCTCGACGCAGCGGAGGACTTGCTGCAACTGACTAACCCAGATCAGGCGTATCCCTACGAGTTTGTGGTTTTTCGGCTGACCGGTTATCGGCCACAAGCCCGGACCAAGCGGGTATTCGACGGCAAGGGGCTGCGAAATGACCTGCTGGTGCTTATGCTCGACGTCTCCGACAGCTTCGAGCTGCACACGAGCGACTACAGCGAGAAGGTCTACGACACGGCTGCGATGGCCCGGCGGTTCGATGTGTCCACCAAAACCATCCAGCGCTGGAGGCTGCGGGGCCTGCCCGCCCGGCGACTGATTTTCCCCGACGGCAAACGACGCATAGGCTTTCTCGACAGCTCCGTCGAGTGGTTCCTGCACGACCACCTCGCCGACGTACAGCGGTCGATGAAGTTCTCGCAACTCTCCCAGGCTGAGCGAGACAAAATCATCACCCGGGCCAGACGCATGGCTACTTTTGCCAACTGCACCCTGATCGAAATCGCCCGCAGACTAGCCCGGCGAACGGGCCGGGCTGTCGAAACCATACGATACACCATCCGCAAGCACGACACGGAGTTCCCGGACAAAGCTATCTTCCCACACCTGCTCAGCTCAGTCGGTGGCCAGGAAAAAAGGCTGATTTATCGCAGCTTTCTGCGGGGTGAGTCTGTGGGCAAGCTCGCTCAGCGATATCGTCGCACACGCGGCAGCATTTATCGCATCGTAAACGAGATGCGGGCACATCAGCTGTTGGAACAGCCCGTATCGTTTGTCTACAACGAATGTTTCGAGTCGCCCAACGCCGAGAAGAGTATCTTCGCTGAGGATAACGAAGCCCAGGCTGATGCGACGAAAAAGGTCAAAGCTCCCGCTGATCTCCCGCCATATCTCAAAACGCTCTACGACGTGCCGCTGCTGTCGGCCAAGCAGGAATATCAGCTGTTTTGCCAATACAATTTTCTCAAGTTCAAAGCTGACAAGTGTCGCAAGCAAATCGACCCCAAGCACGCCCTGGCCAAGCAGGTCAAAGAGGTCGAGTCGCTTCTGCTCCAGGCCAACGTCCTCAAGAACCACATCGTCCGGGCGAATCTCCGCCTGGTCGTTTCCATCGCCAAGAGGCACCTCCGAGGCCCACTGAACCTCTTCGAACTTATCAGCGACGGGAATATCTCGCTTATGCGGGCGGTGGAAAAGTTCGATTTCGCGCGAGGCTTTCGCTTTAGTACATACGCATCGTGGGCTATTATGCGAAACTTCGCCCGATCGGTGCCCAAAGAGCGATATCGTCTCGACCGTTTCGCCACGGGCAACGAGGAGATACTCGATATCGCAGCTGGGCTTAGAAGCTACGACCCGCGGGAAAACAACTCCGCCGAGATGCGCGAAACCATCGACGTGCTGATGCAGCACCTCACCCCGCGAGAGCGGACGATTCTGACCGAGCATTACGGCCTGGACGAAGCGGGGCGCACCAAAACTTTCGATCAGCTAGGCAAGAGGCTGGGGATATCCAAGGAGCGCGTCCGGCAGATAGAGATCCAAGCCCTGGAAAAACTTCGCGAAATCTCCGACGCGAGAGAAAATATCTGACACCCCCCCTACTTGCCCAGTAAAACTATCGCGTAGCAGGCGATGCCTTCGTTGCGTCCTATCAGTCCCATGCCCTCGGCGGTTTTGGCCTTGACGGAGACGTCGCTGGCGGGGACTTCCAACAGCTTGGCGATATTGCAAGCCAGGGCTGATTTCACAGGCCCGAGCTTCGGAGCCTCAGCCAGGATGGTTATGTCGCAGTTGCCCACCGTATACCCAGCCTCGCTTGCCAGCTCGAGCGCCCGAGCGACGAAGATGCTGCTGTCAGCTCCTGCCCATTGCGGGTCGGTATCGGGAAAATGCTCGCCGATATCCCCAGCTGCGAGCGCGCCGAAAATAGCGTCAGCCAGGGCGTGGAGCACCACGTCGCCATCGCTGTGGGCCCCCAGGCCCGCGGAGTGTTCCGCCTTCACACCGCCCAGCACCAACGCCCTGCCCGGGACGAAATGGTGCGAATCGAAGCCTAGTCCTATACGCGTCATTTCAGCAGGATATGAAAAAATGATTTTTATGGCAAGAAGTTAGAAAAGTTTCCCCGCTGGGATACCGATTAGATGTGTGTCCCCTTGGTAGGGACGGATTGGAGTTTGTGTAGCTCTGTACCCCGGTGTTGGCTGATCGTTTCAGCCAGGCGGTGGCCTGTGCGTTAAAAAACGCCAAAAAACTGGACTCGTAGATGGAGAGATGTAGTAGATGACAAGTCAATTACTGACAAATACGGCTGGGGGACAGCAGCAGGACAATGAGCGAGAACAAACGACTTCTGTGCGAAGGAAAATAATAGGGCCGCTGATGGCGGCGATGTTGAGCTTGGGGCTTGTTTCGGTGGAGGCTTCGCATTGGGGCCTGGCTGCTGCGATGGGTGCAAGTTTGCTGTTTGGTTGTTGCATGATCGCGGGGTTGTACGCGTTTCTTGGCAGGGTCGACCGCAGGCTGAAGGCGGAAATCGAAGGTCGCAAGCGGGCGGACGAGGAAAGCAAGAGGCTTCAGACCGCGCTGGATTATTCCGCCGACGCTATTTTTCTGGTGGATCGAAAATCCATGAAGTTTGTGGAGATGAACGAAACAGCTTGCGACTCGATTGGCTATTCGCTGGGCTACTCGCGCGAGGAGCTGTTGCAGATGGGGCCTTGCGATATCAGGCCAGGATATACCGCTGAGAGGTTGGAAGCCCAGTACGACAGGCTACTACAGGGTCGCGACCAGGTAGCTGTCATCGAGACCATCCACCGTCGCAAGGACGGTTCGCAATTCCCCGTCGAGCTGTCGTTGCGGTCGATGGAGTCCGGCGGGCGAACTCTTGTGGTTACCATGGCTCGGGATATCACCGAGCGAAAGCTGGCAGAGGGACACCTCCGCAGGCTTAGTTTTGCCGTCGAGCGGGCGGGTGACGCGATATTCTGGGCCGACCAGACCGGACGAATTACCTACGTCAACGATTCTGCCTGTCAGAAGCTCGGGTTTAGCGAAACGCAACTCAAGGAGATGCACTACGGGCAGGTAGACCTGTCCTGCTCACGGGAAAATTGGACGCAACACTGGGAAGAATTCAAACGCAGCGCCTCTCATGTTCGCGAGATGCGCCTCCGCCGAAAGGACGGCAGCACCTTCCCGGCTGAGATTCAAATCAACTATCTCGAACTCGATGGCGAGGAACGGATATGTTGTTTCGCCCGAGACATAAGCGACCGCAAAGCTGCGATGGAACTTGCCCACAAACAGCACAGCAGGCTGTCCTCGATGATAGCGGGCATGGAAGAGGGCGTGGTTTTCGCCGACGTGGACGACATTATCGTCGAGGCGAACGAGTACTTCTGCCGAATGATAGGCCTCTCGCAGATAGACCTGCTTGGCGGAAATATAACCGAATTGCAGGGCGATATCCCCATCGACATCGAGCAGATACTTGCCAGGTTCCGTAGCCAGGCTGACTGCAAGGCGATTGTGCTCGAACACAGCATGGGTCAGGCTGAGGCTATGTTCCGCATTCAGCCTATCTATCGGGACGGACAATACGACGGCGTGCTGCTGAATGTCGTGAACGTTACGGAACTTGTCCAGGCAAAACAACAGGCAGAGAAAACGACCCGCGAGCTGTCTCAACAAACCGACGAACTTAGAAGGTCAAACGAGCTGTCCCAAAAGCTCCTCAGCACCGCGGCTACGGCTATATTCACCGTCAATCGCAAACGGAAAATCACATCCGTCAACGACGAGTTCTGTCGAATCACAGGCTTTAAGCGGGATGACATCCTCGGCAAGCAATGCTCTGCCCTGGCATTGAAAGACTGCCTGAAGCATTGCGGGCTTTTCAGCAGCGACAGCGACGGGCCTGTGCAGAAGCGGCAGTGCGCCATGTGCGCAGCTGACGGCAGGAGGCTGGCGATTATCAAAAACTCCGATCTGCTTTATGACGATGAGGGCCAGGTCGTCGGCGGCATCGAGTCGTTCATCGACGTTACGAACCTGGTCGAAGCCCGCGAGGATGCCCAGGCTGCCAACGAGCAACTAGCCGCGGCGAACAAGCAGCTGGAAGAGTCCACCGCCAAGTCTAAAGAGATGGCTATCCAGGCAGAGTGTGCCAATGTCGCCAAAAGCAACTTCCTTGCCAAGATGAGCCATGAGATACGCACGCCCATGAATGGCGTGCTTGGTATGACGGCCCTGGCCTTGGACACCGATCTGACGGACGAGCAGCGCGAGTATCTCATGATAGTCAAACAGTCAGCTGACTCGCTGCTGGAGGTTATCAACGACATACTCGACTTCTCGAAAATTGAAGCTGGTAAAATGGCGTTGGACAATATCGACTTCAACCTCGAACAGTGCGTGGACGACGCTGTGCGGCTGCTCGGCGAACGGACGCACTCCAAGGGGCTGGAGCTTATGTGCCACATCCGTCCCGACGTGCCCAGTATGATCTGCGGCGACCCGCTTAGGCTGAGGCAGATTATCATCAATCTCATCGGCAATGCTATCAAGTTCACCGAAGCTGGCGAGATAGTCGTCCGGGTGGAAAAAACCTCCACCGAAGGCGACATAGCCTGTCTGCATTTCTCCGTCAGCGATACGGGCATCGGAATTCCCGAACAAAAGCTCGACAGTATTTTCGAAGCCTTCGAGCAGGCGGACGGCTCGACTACCCGTCAATACGGCGGGACCGGGCTGGGGCTGCCTATCTCGGCGCAACTCGTCGAAATGATGGGCGGGCGAATCTGGGTCGAGAGCAAAACGGGAGAAGGTTCGACGTTCCACTTCACCGCAAAGTGCCCGATAAGACAAGCCCTGTCGCCACAAAACGCCTCCAGCCAGGCTGCCGGCAGCCTGATGGATATGAAGGTGCTCGTAGCCGACCGAAACGATACGCATAGACATATTCTCTGCGACATGCTCTCGAACTGGGACTTGACACCGGACGAAGCTGTCGGGCCGAGCCAGGTGCTGGAAAAGATGCAAAAACAGGCTGACGAGGGCGACCCGTACCCGCTGGTTGTCGTTGATGTCGGCGTCCGAGGCAGCAGCGGAATCAAACTTATCCGCGCCATTCGGGCTGAGAGTTTTCAGCAGCCTGCCATCATAGTCCTGGCCTCGGCGGCACAATGGAAGGCGACCGGGCCTGATGACAAAAAACTTGTCGACGACTTCCTCATGAAGCCTATCAATCAATCTGTCCTTCTGGACAGTATCGTTAACGTAATAAAACCTGTACCGGAGAAAAAAATGGAAAAAGCAACGGCGAAGGTGGAATACACCGGAACGAAGTGCCGACTGCTACTGGCAGAGGACAACCCGATTAACCAGAAACTCGCCCGGGCGGTGCTGGAGAAAATGGGCCACAGCATTACCATCGTGGGCGATGGGCAAAAAGCTCTGGACGCACTGGCTGACGACGAGAATGGTTTTGACCTGATACTTATGGATATACAAATGCCGGAAATGGGTGGCATGGAAGCTACCGCCCATATCCGCAAACAGGAAGAAACCACGGGCCAACATATACCGATTGTCGCTATGACCGCCAATGCCATGGCTGGGGACAAGGAGGGGTGCCTCGCTGGCGGAATGGATGGCTATGTCTCCAAGCCCATAAACCGCGACCTGCTGGCAGCGGAAATACAACGGATGATAGACCAGTTCGGCACAGCCCAGGCCAAGGGTGCGGCCAGCCAGGCTGTCTGTGACGACAGCGTCGTCGAGGCAGGGCCAGCCCCGCCAAAGCCTGGCGATATTTTCGACCGCGCAGATGCGTTGGACAGGCTCGATGGCGACGAGGAGATACTTCAGGAATTGCTGGGCATGGTAGCTGATCAGTGCGACGAAATGATGGATATGGTGCACCAAGCTATCGAAGCGAGAGATTGCACGCTGCTGGCTACCGCTGCCCACACCATAAAAGGCGCCATGGCCAACGTCTCGGCAAACGGGTCGCGCGCAGCCGCCCTCAAGCTGGAAGAAGCTGCCAAACGAGACGACATCGTCGCTGCAGCCAGGGAAACAAAAGAACTGCAACGGCAAATAGCATTCCTCAAAACACACATCGAGAAGATGAGCCAGGAGGGCGAAACATGCGAATCCTTATAGCTGAAGACGATCCCATATCCTGCAGAGTGCTGGAGTCTACCCTGAAAAAATGGGGCTATGAAGTAGAGGTAACCCGCGATGGCCAAGAGGCCTGGGAGAAGCTCCAGGCTCCAGACGCCCCCAGGCTGGCGGTGGTTGACTGGATGATGCCCGGCCTGGCTGGGCCTGACGTCTGCAAAAACGTCCGCGCCATGCCAGGTGGCGAGTACTTCTACATGCTTCTGCTCACCGCCAAGGGCACGAAGGAAAATATCGTCGAAGGCCTGGACGCCGGAGCTGACGATTATATTATCAAGCCATTCGACCCACGCGAGTTGAAAGTACGAATACGTTGCGGCCAACGTATCGTGGACCTCCAGTCCGAGCTGATAAAAGCACGCGACGAGTTGAAAATCCAGGCTACCCACGACGCCCTGACCGGCGTGCTGAATCGCGCTGCTATCTTCGAAGTACTCCAGCGTGAACAGGCCCGGTCTATCCGCAAAGGCCTGCCGTTGACGGTTATCATGGCTGACCTTGACCACTTCAAAGCGGTCAACGATACGCATGGCCACGGTGCCGGGGACATCGTGCTGAAGGAGGCAACCCGCCGAATGAGCGAGCATATCAGAAAATACGACACGCTTGGCAGGTATGGCGGCGAGGAATTTCTGATGGTTCTGCCCGACGGCGATGGTGAGGTTGGCATGGGCCAGGCTGAGCGAATCTGCCGGTGCATCGCGGAGAAGCCTTTCGATATCGGCGACCAAAAAATCCCCGTAACCCTCAGCATGGGCCTGGCTTCGTCAGACGTGTTTGGATTGGACGATATAGACGAGCTTGTGAAACTGGCAGACCAGGCGCTGTACCAGGCCAAGGAAACAGGCCGAAACAAAGCCGTCGCAGCCTCGCCAGAACCAGCCTGCCAAGTTTGAAACAAATTCGAATATCGAATTTTGGTAACCGTTTACACAAAAACAAGAACCACGGATAAACACAGATAGACACAGATATTTAAAACGGCGAAAAACACGAAAGAAAAAACAAAAAACTTCATGGTAAACTTTGTTTTTTTACGATAATTCGTGTTTATTAGTGTTCATTCGTGGTTCTTTTCTGTGAGCGGTTACCGATTTTTTAAAACAAAAACAGCCGGGTGTCGTGGTTGCGGCGTTCGCAACCACGATATCATCAGAGGCTTGAATGACACGAGAGGACGCTGTGTTTATTCGCGGCTTGGACGTCTCGTCCATGTTTTTTCGTAACCGTTCACAGCTACACAACAATTCACCATGAAGCACATGAAGAGCATGAAGTTTTTTTTGTTTTTCTTTTCTACTTATTTTTATCTTTGAGTTTTTTCGCGTTCTTTCGCGGTAGACTTCTTTTTCTTACTATAAAAACCCACTTTTATTTGCCTTGTTCCAAAAGATATCCTACGTTGCACACAGGCTGATTGTGCTTCGATCAGGCCAGGCTGACGATATGGACGGGTTGTATGCAAGATGTGTAAATCCCCGAAAAACCATGGTTTTACCCTCGCCGAGCTGCTTGTCAGCGTCGTGCTGCTTGCTCTGCTGATGGGTGCGACCAGCATGGCCCTTAGCAGCGCACTGACGAACTACGAAGAAAATATCAACAGCAGCGAGATGAACCAGTCCTCCCGGGCTATCCTGGAGAGGATGATGCGGGAAATCCGGGCTGCTGCCAATGTTACAAGCTCTGCAAATCTGCTGCAAATTACCCCAGCTGACACAAGCCAGGTTGAGCTTATCCAGTACGTCCTCGACAACGGCGTGTTCATTTACACCACCACCGCCGCCGGGCAGAGCACCAGCTACGACCTGCTGGGAACTGGAGACGGCGTCTCGGTGAGCGAGTTCACCACCACCGTCGGCACGGGAGCTGACGGCGATGGCTCGTTCGTCTCGCTGGTAACCGTTACCATCACGCTGAACACGCCCAGCGGCATGAGACAATTCTCAGCCTCTGCCTGCCCACGCGTAAATCGCAACCGATAAATCCATTAGTCCATTTCGGATTTTTGATTTCGGATTGCATCTCCTATTCCCAGCTTGCCTGTTACCATCAAGAGTCCGCTATCATCACGAGTCCACGGATTACACGGATTACTTTTTTACTTTTTTACTTTTTTTTATTGACCGGGTGGGTTGTAGTTTCGTAGAATTACGCGACTTATGTTTTAGCGGTGATATATTGGCAGTTTTTCGGCAGGGTCTTGAGCCAACGGACTGGCGCGAGGAAACGAACATGCATACGAAAGTTTTTTTGGTCATGGAGTCGATGTCGTGACGAATGGCCTGTTATTTATCGAGGATTTTGGTCAGTGAGTTGGCCAGGGTCCATGTTGATATCGCCCCAGGGGCGTAGCGGTGCGGAAATGTGCACCGGTCCGCCAGGCTGAGCTTTGGGCAGCTGGCTTTCGCGCGTCGTAGGCGTTGCGGGGGTTCAGTTGGCTGAAACTCGCAGTTGTGTTGCTTGGGAAGTGGGCGAAATGGTCCGCTTTTTTTTATGGACTCTTGGCAGACGAACACGAGGCTACGGATTTTATTTTTACCATGAAGTTTATGAAGATTTTTTAGATAAAAAAACCAACTTCGTTATCTTCATGTCCTTCGTGGTGCATTTAATGTTTTTTATGGCCTGATAGGCTTGTTTTGGAAAGCGTGAATTATGACACAAGAACTTTTACGAATTGTTGACGGGATAGCCCGGGACAAGAACATCGACCCGGAGGTTGTCATCGAGGACCTCGAGTTGGCGATGGTCTCTGCCATTCGCAAAGCCAACACGCTCGAAGACGAGATCGAGGTTCGCATCAACCGCGAGGACGGCGAGATTATCGCCAAGATCAATGGCCAGCCTATGTCGATGCAGGCTCTGGGTCGCATTGCTGCCCAGACCGCCAAGCAGGTGATGATCCAGCGGATACGCGAAGCTGAGCGTGGCAGCATTTACGACGAATATCTCCAGCGGAAAGGCCAAATCGTAACAGGCCGAGTTGTGCGGTGGGAGGGTGGCTCGTTGGTCGTCGAGCTTGACCGCTGCGAAGCTGTGCTGCCCCGAAGTGAGCAAATTCCCGGCGATTCGCATCAGCCTGAGGAACGCGTCCGGGCGATGGTACTGGACGTCCGCGAGACGCCGGGCAATGTGAAAATTATACTCTCGCGCACGCATCCGGATTTCATCCGGGCCTTGTTCGAGCTGGAAGTGCCCGAGGTGGCAGAGCACATTATCGAGATAAAGGCCCTGGCCCGCGAGGCTGGGTATCGCACGAAGGTCGCGGTCAACAGCCTGGACTCGAAGGTCGATGCCGTCGGCGCCTGCGTGGGCGTGCGAGGCAGCAGGATCAAAAACATCGTCGACGAACTGGGCGGCGAGAAGATAGACATCGTCCGCTGGAACGACTCGTCGAAGTTGCTTATTGCCAACTCGCTCAAGCCTGCGGAGGTAGCGGAAATATCGCTGAGCTTCGAGCTGGGCAGAGCGACGGTGGTGGTCGTGGACGACCAGCTGTCCCTGGCCATCGGCAAGCGAGGCCAAAATGTCCGCCTGGCAGCCAGGCTGACGAATTGGGACGTCGATATTCTCACACCCGATGAGTTCAACGCCGGGCTTGACACGCTGGAGCAAACCCTGCGGGAAGTCGAGGGGGTCGACTCGACGATTCTGGATCAGATAATCGCGATGGGCATGGTCAGCGTGATGGACGTGGAAGAAGTAGGCCCGGACCCGCTGGTCAACGAGCTGAAGATGGAACCTGAGCTTGCCCAGCAAATGGTTATCCGCTGTGCCGAGCAGGCCAAGGTTGTAGCCCAGGCTCGGGCTGATGCCAAGGCTGAGAAGAAGCAAGCTGCAGCTGATCAAAAGAAATCGGTGGGAAAAACCATGGAAAAAACAGCAGAAGAACCAGCCGCAGAATCTACGAAAGAAGTCGCGGCTGAACCTGCGGCAGAAGTAACCGGGTCGGCAGAGGCAGCTGTGGAAGAGACCGCAGCAGCGGAACCGGCAGCAGAGGCAGCTGTGGAAGAGACCGCAGCAGCGGAACCGGCAGCAGAACCAGCTGTGGAAGAGACCGCAGCAGAACCAGCAGAAGAAACTGCCAAGGCTGAGCCTGGGGCCGATGTCCCAGCCAAGCCCGAGCAGCCTGAATAACTGGTTGACTAGTCAACTAATCGACCAATTAATTAACCAGTGAACCAGTAAACCAGTAAACCAACTGGCCTGGAGGTTCCTTTGGCAACACGTGTATTTGAATTAGCCCGCGAGCTTGGCGTAACCAGTAAGGTCGTTCTGCACAAATGTCGTGCGGAGGGTATTGACCTGAAGAACCACATGACTGCGCTTTCCGCCGGTTTGGAAGAGACCATTCGTGAATGGTTCAGTGCCGATGGCGGTGAGCATCACGCGGTGGAGACAACCGAGCATATCGACCTGGTCGAGGCCAAGAAGAAGGCAGCCAAGGCCAGGCGTCGGCGAAGCAAGAAGACCGAAGCTGCTGAGGCTGAGACTCCAGCTAAGGTTGTCGCGGTAACCGAGCCTGTTGAAGTTGAAGCTGAGAGTAGCGACGAACAGGCTCTCCCAGAGGTCGCGGAAAAGAAGCCGGCGCCTGAGCCCGTGGCTGAGGAACCCGCTGTCGCTGCCGTCGTCGAGGAACCTCCCGTCGAGGAAGAGGAGCAAGAGCCTCCCGAGCAAAAACCTGTCCTGCCAGCTGGGCCTCAGGTCGTGCCCAGGCCCGCACAACTGAAGGGCCCGCGCGTTATCCGCGTGGAGAAGCCCGACTACGCACCCCGTCCCCAGCCTCGCCAAAGCGCGCCAGGCCAATTCGCCCCCAGGGGAGGCCGGCGCAGAAGCCTGCTCGACGAACGAATGCAGCAGGAAAGTGCAGCCCAGGCTGGGCCTGGCACGGGCAAGGGCAAGGGCAAGAAGTTCTCAAAGTCGACCAAGACATCCAAGCGAAGTCCGCGACGCAAGACAGGAAGCCGAGCTGAGAGCGGCGAGAAGCTCCAGGAATGGCGAAACAAGGACGTCGCTGAGCGGGCAGAACGCATCGCAGGGGCAGCCCACCGTCGACGTCGCTATACGATAGGTGGCGGCGGGAGGGTCAGCCAGGCTGGCGGGGGAGCCAAGACCGGCAAGGTCGAAATCCAGGAACCTATGACGATAAAAAATCTCTCCGCCACGACCGGCGTCAAGAGCGGAGAGATTATCAAAAAACTCATGGCCAGCGGTACGTTGGCGACGATAAACCAGACCATCAGCACCGAACAGGCGGAGGCTGTCATGCTGGAGTTCGACATCGAACTCGTCGTCGCCAAGGCCCAGTCGGTCGAGGACGAGCTGATGGTCAGGCTCGACGCCCGCGACAAAGGCAAACTCACCGGGCGAGCTCCGGTGGTTACGTTCCTCGGGCACGTTGACCACGGCAAGACTTCGCTGCTGGATCGCATCCGCAAAACCGAGGTAGCTTCCAGCGAAGCTGGGGGCATTACCCAGGCAATGGGCGCCCACCGACACGACTTCGAGGACAAGCATGTGGTCTTCCTCGACACGCCAGGCCACGAAGCTTTCACCGCCATGCGCGCCCGCGGTGCGAATATGACCGACGTGGTCGTACTCGTGGTCGCAGCTGACGATGGCGTCATGCCGCAAACCGTCGAAGCTATAAATCACGCCAAAGCTGCGGGCGTGCCGATCGTGGTCGCCCTTAACAAGATAGACGTCCCCAACGCCAACGTCCAACGCGCGCTGGGTCAATTGGCGGAACACGACCTCCAGCCCCGCGAGTGGGGCGGCGATACCGAGGTGATAAAAACCTCCGCAGAAACCGGCGAGGGCATCGACGAGCTGGTCGAGTTGTTGTCGCTCGAAGCGGAAATTCTCGAGCTACAAGCTGAGCCTGAAGCACCGGCCAGGGGGTTCGTGGTCGAGTCTCGCATGGACCCGGGCAGGGGTGTGTTGGCGACGCTGTTGAACATCGACGGCACGATGAAAGTTGGCGATATTATCCTGGCGGGCAGGGGCTATGGACGGGTTCGACAAATTTATGACGACAAGGGCAAGACGCTCAAACAGGCAGGGCCTTCTATGCCCGTGCTGATAACCGGGCTGGATGAAGTGCCCGAAGCGGGCGACAGGTTCTTCGTAGTAAGCGATATCGACGAAGCCCGAAGCGTCGCGGAACATCGTCGCAGCGAAGCCCGCACCAAAAGCCTCGCAGCCCTGGCCAGTGCTCCCAGTAACCTGGAAGAACTCTTCGGCAAGATCGAAGCGGGCGAAGCGACGGAAATTCCTGTCATCCTCAAAGCTGACGTGCAAGGCTCGATCGAAGCTATCGTAGGCTCGCTGAACAAATTGAACACCGAGGAAGTTCGCGTAAATATCCTCCACTGCGGCGTTGGCGGAATAAGCACTGGCGACGTAACCCTGGCAGAGGCCTCCGGCGCGATGATTATCGGGTTTAATGTCGTAGCGGACAGCCAGGCCCGGAAATTGGCGGAGGATCAGAAGATCGAAATCCGCCGATACCGCGTTATCTACGATATCATCGAGGATATTCACCGGGCGCTGGAGCAGGGCCTGGCTCCGGAGATAAAGGAAGAATCGCTGGGCAGAGCGGAAATTCGCCAGACCTTCAAGGTCTCTCGTTTGGGTACCGTGGCTGGGTGTTACGTTACCGAAGGCGTTGTGCAACGCGGCGCGAAGGTGCGTATCATCCGCAACAGCGTAGTCGTCGAGGACGACCGCGTACTGGACAGCTTGAAACGAGTAAAAGACGACGCCCGCGAAGTCAAAGCAGGCTTGGAGTGTGGCTTGAAGATAGCAGGCTACAACGACATAAAAGAAGGCGACGTGCTGGAGTTCTACAAAACCGTCGAAATAGCACGAACATTATAAGTTTACAGCAAATACGAATTTCGATATTAGGATTTGCTTTAAAGATATGTCACGAAGAACTGAAAGAGTTGGCAATTTGATTCGCAACACGCTGGGGCAATTGCTGCTGGCCAAGATGTCCGACCCCCGGTTCGATCCGGTTAAGACGTCGATAACGCGGGTGGAGGTGCCGGAGGACCTGCTGCGGGCCAGGGTTTATATATCCGTGGCTGGCAGCGAGGCTGAGCAGTCCAAAACCATCGCAGCTTTGCAACATGCAGCTGGTTTTTTGCAGGACAGAATGTCTAAGCGGGTGCAACTTCGCATCACGCCCAGGCTGGAGTTTAAGATAGATATCCAGTATCGCAACACGCTGGAAACACTCAGCTTGATATCGGAAGTGTCAAAAGAACTTCGCCTGAAAGAACAAGCCCAGCAAGAGTTGGACGAAGAACCAACCGAAAAGCGAACCACTAATGAACACGAATAGACACTAATTAAAAAAACAAAAACAACAAACTACGAAATGCGCAAAAGAACGCGAAAACGGGAATAACAAGAAAAAAACAGCGAACCACGGATAAACACCGATGAAAAACGCCAAGAGTTACGAGCCTAAGATAAAAAAACTTCTCGCGGGCCTGAAGGACATCGCTCCTCCCGCCCAGGTACAGCCTGAGCAGCATGTTCGCGTGCTGATTCACTCTATCTTGCTTGCCGACGCGACGAGTCGCCAGGCGGACAAAGCTCTCGCTGCCATCGAGGCTGAGTTTGTGGATTTCAACGAGCTGCGGGTAACCCAGGCTAAGGAAATAGTGGAATGCGTCGGCGAAGAGTTGCCCGACATCCGTCGCAAAGCTGACGTGCTCGTTATGGTGCTCAATGGCCTGTTTGACCAGGTGTCCGATGTTAAGATGGAGCACCTCGTTTCGCTGGGCAAGCGAGACGCCAGGCGACATTTGCGTGAACTGGGCTGTCCGCCCTTTGCCGAGGCGGTGGTCTCGATGAGGTGCTACGACACCCACACGGTACCGGTGGACGACTCGCTGCGAGACCTGTTGGAGATGAAAGAACAAATCCACCCCGGAGCAGACCTGCTGGACACCCAGGCTTTCCTCGAACGGATTATAACCCAGAAAAAAGGCCCAACTGCCCACGAATTTTTCCGCCAATATGTCGCTAAAAACGCGACGATACTCCAACGCAAACGACAAGCTGACGCCGAAGCTCGCCAAGCCGAAGCTGACGCTCAACGGGCAGCGGAGGAAAAGGAAGCCAAGGAAGCAGCCAAGCGAGCTGCACAGGCTGCTGCCAAGCAGGCTGAGGAAGCAAAGCAAGCCGAGAAGGCTAAGAAAGCCAAGGCCGCGAAAAAATCCGCGAAGAAAGCCGCAAAGAAAAAACCAGCCCCAAAGAAGGCTGTTAAAAAAGTTGTGAAAAAGACCCCAGCCAAGAAAGTTGTGAAGAAGGTTGCCAAGACCCCAGCCAAGAAATCAGCTACAAAAAAAACAGCCCCGAAGAAGGTTGTGAAAAAAGTTGTGAAGAAGGTTGCCAAGACCCCAGCTAAAAAGGCTGTGAAAAAAGTTGTTAAAAAAACCGCTGCCAAGAAGGTCGTTAAGAAAACTTCACCCAAGAAAGCAGCCAAGAAAACCGTAACTAAAAAGG